>JAVXVR010000385.1:0-3044 GCA_032230165.1 Acidobacteriota bacterium
TCGAAGCCGGTGTCGGGCACTTGTGGAGGTAGAGGTCGTAGTCGTTGGCCGCGACCGTCCATTGGATTTTGATTGCGATGAACTTGCCCGTGTAGTCGCCGGGCGCGACCGTCAAACGGAAGGTGTCGCAGTTGACGCCCTCGACGCACGTCGCCTCGCCGTTCGCCGAGCCAGTCCCCGTCGCCGTCCCCGTCCAAGTCCCCGTGAAAGTTGGGACGGGTCCCGTCGGCGCGATCGTCCCCGACGCGGGACTGGCGGCTTTAACCGTCTGCACGACCGGGACGAGCGGCAGCGGCGCACAGAGCGTCGTGATGATCAGAACGAGCGCCACCCACAGCCCCGCCTTGCTCGTCGCGCGCGCCGCCAAACGCCTCGCGCGCGATTCGCGCCGGCGCTTGATCGACTTGTTGACGTTTCGATTCTTCATCGAGCTGTGTAAGTGGTTGTGCCAGATGGAAAGACTCTTCTCCGCTCTCGTTCTCATCGCAGGCTGACTCCTCTTGCGGTTAATGAAATTTGTGCTGCCGACCACGGCGTTCGGTCGGACGCTTCGCGGGCGAAGGATTTACGACGCTCGCAAAGCGGCTGTCGGGGGGTTTAGGTCTAACGGGGGTTAACGGGAACCGAGAGAGGCTTATACCATAAGCCCGGCGGGTCGGGTCAATAAATTGTTGTACCGGAGGTTTGAATCTTGAAGGGCGCGGGGCGCGGCTCACGGCAAGGGGGGCGCGTTCAGCGAGAGGACTTGAACGACGCGCGCTTTCCACGCGGAGCCTCTGGCGATCACGCGCATGTTGCCTTCGGGTCTCTGGACGTTCCAGATCACCGCCTGCTCTGACTTGTGCGAGGCGTGAGAGAGATCGCCCAGATTCGAAAATGGAATCTCATGTCCGGGGCGCACGAAGCCCGTCACCCACTGGACGCGACCCCTCTCGTCCGTCTGGTAGGCGATTGAGGTAAACGCCGACTTCTTGAGCACCCAAGCCTCTTTGCGCCCGCCCTCGCGCTCACCTTCGCGCTCGCCTTCGCCCTCGCCGCCCGTTTTGGTAAGACCCTTGAGCTTCTCGCGCGCCTCTTCGAGCGTTGAGCCGAGACGGACGCCGAGGATCGAGTCTGTCACACGCACGCGCTCATTCTTCTGCGCTTCGACGCGCGGCGACCAGACGAGGGAGGCGCTGGCGATGAGCAGCGCCGTGGCGGCAATCGCTGACGACGCTTTAAGCCCCGGCGCGCTCCGGCGGATCAAGTCCAAGCCCACGATTCCGATTCCCTTCTCCAACGCGCTCCCGCCGCCCGCCTAACTCACGCTTAACGCCCCGTGACGAGATCGCGTCGTGCGAAGAGCGCGAGATCGACGCCGGGACGTAGCGCATAGACGCCGCCGACGCGCTCGTAGCGGCTTCCCAGGAGCGACTCAACCTCGGCGACCTGCGACGTTTTGACGAGGATGACGGCGTCCGTTGTCTCCGCGACGTGCCCGTTGTAGCCGATGTGTTTGTAGTCGCGCACGTACCACGGCAGGGGCCAGTACTCTTGATTCTCGACCGCCACGTCGATCCCTGCGTTGTACTGGTCGCCCGTGCGCGCGGCGATCTGCCCCATCTGCGCGATCAGTTCGTGGAAGCTGCGCTTCGTGTGCGCGTAAACGTAGGCGTACGACTCGTCGTCGTAATGAACGAAGTTGATCTCGTAAGCCTGATAAGCCCCGACAGCGAGACACGCGCCGAGCAAGGCGAGCGCGGGCGTGCGCCAGCCGCGCAAGCGGTAGAGCCTGTCAATCGTGTAGCCGCCGGAGATGGCTAAGGGGAGAAGCCAACTGAGCGCGAGCCACGGCGTCTTGTATTTGATGAGCGAGTAGGCGGCAAAAAGTCCGAAGCCCCAGAGCGCGGCGAAGAGCGGGAAGCGCAGCCGCGCCTTCCAGACGGCGAAGAGCGCGCCGAGCGAAGCTAAGAGAACGAGCGGCGCTTCCTCACCAAACTCCCAATTCCAATTATTATAGACCCACTGAACGTATTCAATGATGCCGTGCGTTGCGCCTTCGGGTGGCAGCGGGGTTGTGCCGACGAGCCACTGGACATACTTGTAGATCGGATAGCCGTGGAAGCCGCTCTCGCCCGTCTTGCCCCAGAACTTCAAAGCCTCGACCGCGTCCTTGACGCCCTTCGGGTTCGTGAAGAACGAAGAGTAGTAAATGATGTTGACGAAGCAGAAGATGCCGAGCGCCGCGACGAGCAGAAAGAGGATGTGATTCCAGCCGCCGAAACGCTCGACGAGGTTGAGCGGCTGCGGCTTGAGCGGCTCATCAATTTTAGTCGCCCGTTTGTCTTTCCCTTTTTTCCGCTTCGGCTCCGGCTCGCCCGCCCAGCCCCAACGCGCGACGAGTCGCACCCACACTTCCGACAGCCCCCACGCGATCAAAAGGACGCCCGCCGAGATGAACGCCGTCTCCTTCGTCGCGAACATGAGCGCGGCTGATACAGATGCGAGCGCGAGATAGAGCGAGCGAGCGCCGTCGTAGAGCCAGAGCAGGACGAGGAGCGCGGCGAGGCAGATGAGAATGATGAAGAGAAACGTGATCGTCCACGCGCGCGTGAGCGTGGCGTAATATTTGGCGGTCTCCAGTGAGACGACGACGAGCGCGACTGTCGCCGCCGCGATGCCGAGAGCGAGCGTGCCCGTGCCGAACTTGAGCGAGCGGCGTTCGTCCCTCGCGTCGAAGTCGTAGAAGCGCAGCGCGCCGACGACGATGCCGAGCGTGAAGAAGACGAAGAGCATCTCGTGGATGTAGTAGCGCGAGAAGAAGACCATGCCGGGCGAGACAGCGATGAGCGCTGACGCCGCGAGCGCGCCGACCGCGCCGATGTAGCGTCGCAGAGAGAGCGCGAGCCACACAGTCGCCAAGCCGAAGGCGACCGTCACAGAGCGCAAGACCCAGGTGTTCAGGAAGTGTTGCGAGTTGGCGAAGTAGGCGAGCGGGAGCGTGAAGTAGTAGAGCGTCGGTCCGTGATAGTTGGTCGGGTTGTACTGGTAGCTGCCGTGGCGCA
>JAVXVR010000441.1:0-5761 GCA_032230165.1 Acidobacteriota bacterium
CGCCGTAGCTGAAGTGTAGATCGCGAAACTCGATGCGCCCCTTGATCGGTGGCTGCTCGCGCGCCTGCGGTTCGTCCGTGATCGAAGGCTCGACGGCGAAGATCGCGTTCATGCGCTTCAAGCTCGCCGTGCCGCGCTGGTAGAGGTTGACGACGTAGCCGAGCGCGATGAGGGGCCAGATGAGCCGCGTCAGGTACAGGCTGAACTCCGTGAACTGCCCGACCGTGATCGAGCCGCGCACGGCGAGCAGACCGCCGTACCAGAGGATGAGCACGTAGCCAAGACCGATCAGGAATTGCAAGAGCGGTCGCATCATTGCCTCGATGCGCACGAGGCTCAAGTTGCGCTCGGCGTATTCGCGGTTCAACTGGTTGAAGACCGCGATCTCCGATCCTTCCTGCGCGTAGGCGCGCACGACCCGCACGCCGGTAAAATTCTCCTGCGCGCGCGCCGAAATCTGCGCGAAGAATTCCTGAATCTTCTCGAAGCGTATGTGCACCTGCTGTCCGAAAATTTTCACGGTGAGCGAGACGAGCGGCATCGTGACGAAAAGCAAAAGCGTCAGACGCACACTGATGCGAAGCATCAACGGCAGGATGAGCACGACGACGAAGACGGTCTGCAACGTGTACATGATCATGGGTCCCGCGAGCTGCCTGACCGCCGCCAGATCGTTCGTCGCGCGCGCCATCAGGTCGCCGATGCGGTTCGAGTGGAAGAACGAGAGCGGCATCTGTTGCAGGTGCGCGTAGAAGTCTCGGCGCAGGTCGTATTCGACGTGGCGCGACATGTTGATGAGCACACGCCGCTGCAAAAAGAGAAAGACGCCGCTCACGAGGCTTACGGCAAGAATGGTCAGCGCAGAGCGTAAAAGCTTCGCCCAAGACACGTCGCCGCGCAGGGCATCGACCGCACGCCCGACGAGCGCGGGGATGAAAAGCCCGATGACGACCGAGGCGAGGATACAGAAGATGCCGAAGATGAGACTCGCCTTATAAGGGCGAAAATAACGCGCGAACTTTTTTAACTCTTGCATTGCGGAAACAGGCGGACAATAAGCCCGCGATCATTCGACTCTGGATGAAAACTGCGCGCGTCTATGATGCGCGATTTTCTCGCCAAAGCCAAACGCGGAGGTCTCGCCGCGAAGGTTTCCGAATTGTCAGGAATAAATGGAGAAGTGTTGGTGGGTGCGCGTCCGCGTCGCGCAGCCGGTTGACGCGAAGCCAAGGCGTCCGCTTCGGCTAAGAGCTAGACGGCGGGCGAAGCGGCCGGCGCTTCCGACTCGCTCAAAGGCGTCTCGCATGCGATGTCGAACATCTCGTCTGAGAGTTCGCGCTCCTCCCCGTCGGGCGTCGCGACGCGGTTGCGCCCCTCGTGCTTGGCTTCGTAGAGCGCACGGTCGGCGGTCGAGACGAGCTGGTTGCGCGAGTTCGCGTGAAGCGGGAAGGTGGCGATGCCGAACGAGGCGGTGATGTGACCGATGCTGGGTATCTCCGTCGTTTCGAGCCGCGTGCGCAGACGCTCGGCGACGATGAGCGCGCCATCGAGATTCGCCTGCGGAAGGATGACGGCGAATTCTTCTCCACCGTAGCGCGCGGCGGTGTCCACGCCGCGCAGCTCGTCGCGCAACACGTCAGCGAGGAAACGCAGCGCGGCGTCGCCCGCGTCGTGCCCGTGGGTGTCGTTGACGCGCTTGAAGTGATCGATGTCGAGCATGATCAAAGAGACGGGCTGGCGCATCCGCGTGGCGAGCCGCAGGTCGCGCTCAAGCTGCATCTCGAAGGAGCGGCGGTTGACGCAGCCCGTCAGACTGTCGGTCAGAGCCAACTGCTGTTGTTGCAGGAACAGGCGCGCGTGGTTGACGGCGACGGCGACCTGATCGGCGACGGTGCCCAAGAGCAGCAACTCGTTGTCTTGCCAGATGCGTGTCGCGTCGTCAGAGCGCACCATGAGCACGCCCATGAAGCGGAGTTGATAGATCAGCGGCACGACGGCGACGGGGCGTGCTTCGTCCTCGTCGTGCGGGTTGGCTAACTCGCGCCCGTCCTGCACGAAGCTCTTGTGCTTGCGTGAGAGGCGCGCGTGGTAGGCGTTGAGATCGTTGACGAGTTCTTCCTGCTCCGGCTCGCCCGTCTCACCGATGCGGAAGTAGCACTTGGTCGTCGGCGACTGGTCGAGTTCGCCGTCCACGCGCAGGGCGCAGTGCTGCGCGCTGAGGGCGTTGCCGACTTCGTTGACGGTCGTCTGCAAGATGCTCGGCAACTCCAAAGAGCTGCGGATGGCAGACGCGATGCGGTTGACGGCGACCTCGCGCGCCGCCTGCTCTTGCAGAAGCCGGGCGAGCTTCGTCGTGACCGAGACGGTCAGTTGCAACGAAGTCGCCTTCGGCATACAGGTGCGAACCGCACCGGAGAACTCTTCGGTCTGCGATAGGCGTTCCGCCGTGACGCGCGCCATCAAGTATTCGAGTGCCGAGTAAACGATGTCGGGCTCGAACGTCCAGACGACTTCGTAGCCCGTGGATTGCTCGCCTTCCGTCTCATCGTCGCGCAACGAAACGAGCAGGGCGGAGAAGCGTGCGTCGGCGATGACGACGAAATGCTCTTGCCTGCTCGTCTGCGATGGGCGCGGTAGCAGCACGAGTTCGCGCACGCCTTCTTTGCGACGGAGTGGCAGTTGGTTCAGCGCGTCTTCGGGAGAGACGAAGAAAAAAGCGTGGCGCGCCGAGCGACCGATTGCCAGAATGTGCTCCATCGTGCGTTGCGAACGCTCGGCTTTGGAAGACAGACTCTCGATCACCAGCGCGGCGAGATTATTCTCCAGTACTACGTCCTCGAAATAGCGATGCAGCTGCGCGATGGTCTGATCGGCGCAGCGCACGGGAGTCAACTGCCGTGAGTGCTGGGATAAAATTGCTTGGTAGAGAGAAAGCATGGATGCGGCGCAGAGGACGGGTGAGAGGGGCTCGGATGGAGGCTCTCCGGAATAGAATCGTTGCGGACGGTCGCCGCACCGATGACAAACATATTTTCACAAAAATAAACCGTTTTGTCTATGAGAATTTGTCCGGTTTTGATATGCGAGTCGGGGATAAGCTTTTGGCGGCTTATTTACCTGAAATCAGCAGTTTAGACGGTTTTCAGGTAGGTCGTCAGGGCAGTCGCGACGGTCTTACTTTCCGCATTTATAGCCTCAATCGAGACCGTGACGATGCGCCGCCCGGCTCGGAGCACGCGGGCGCGGGCTTCGACAAGACCTTGTGTGACTGGTCGCAGGAAGTGGATGGTGAGATCGACCGTGACCGTCTGCGTCCCTGTTTCGAGCGTGGTGAGGACGGCAAAGGCGGACGCTGTGTCCATCAGCGACGCGAGCGCGCCGCCGTGGAGGATGCCTTCCATGCGTGTCAACTCCGGGCGCGCACGCATGGAGAGGAGTGCGTCGCCGCGTTCGAGCTTGACGATCTCTATGCCGAGCAGGTGCGCATAAGGCACGCGCTCGAAGGCTTCTCGCAGGCGGGCGGTCTCTTCAGCAGACAGTGGCTCGGCGCTCAAGAGTTGTAAATCCCCGTGCCTTCGAGTGGATCGACGACGACCGCCGTGCCGTAGCAGAGGACTTCGGTCACGCCCGTAGCGATCTCGGTCGCATCGTAGCGCGCGCCGATGATGGCGTTCGCGCCAACCTCTGTGGCGTGCTGGATCATGATGTCGAAGGCGTCGCGCCGCGCCTGTTCGCAGAGGTTCGACCAGGCAGTGATGTTGCCGCCGACCATCTGGTTAAAGATCGCGCCGATGTTGACGAAGAGGTTGCGCGAGCGCACCACGATGCCGCGCACGACGCCGAGATTCTGGCGGACGCGGAAGCCGGGCAGCTCGAAGGCGGTCGTCACCATCTGCGCGGAGACGGAAAAGCGCGGGTCGCTGATCGCGTAAGGGGTACGAGTTTGCGGTAGCTGATCGCTCATCGGATTACTCCTCAAGTGCGGTAAGGGGTTCAGTCGCCGAAGAGAGTAGGTTGCGCTGAGCCGTCCGGGTCGCCTTCGTCATCGGTCGCATACTCTTCGGGCGTCCAACGGTAGCGCGCGAGATCGCAACGACCGCGCGCGTCGAACGTGATGCCTTCGGCTTCGAGCAGACGCTGCTGCAAGTCCGGCGGCAGCACAACACGCCCGGTCGAGCACGCGCCCTGCGCGTTGATGACGCGCTGCCACGGCACATCATCAGTTGCCGCGTGCATCACGTAGCCGACGGTGCGCGCCGTGTAGCCTTCGCCGAGCAGGTCTGCGAGTTGCCCGTAGGTCATGACGCGCCCAGAAGGGATGCGGCGCACGATCTCGAAGACGCGCTCGCGATAATTCGCATCGTCGGCGATTGAGGGAGCGTTCACATCTGGTTTCATTGGTCGAGCCTCGCAGTCGTTTAGTCGAGCGTGCGCAGGATCGCGCGCGCCGGTGCGCCGTCTCCCGCGCCGCCGGTGAGTTTGAGCGGCAGACAGATCAACTCGTACTCGCCCGCCGCGACCGCCTGCAAATCCAAACCTTCGACGATGACGACGCCGCGCGAGAGCAAATTCGTGTGCGTCTGGAAGTTATCGGAGTGGAACTTTTCGACGGACAAATAATCGATCCCGACGAGCCGCACCGCGCGCTGGACGAGCGCGGCTGCGCCTTCGGGAGTTATGTATGTGAACTCGCGTTGAAACTCGCGGCGACTCCCTGCCCAGAACGCGGAGTTGCGCGTCTTGAAGAGCACGCGCTGTGTTCCTTCAGGCACGAGCGCGGCGACGTGCTCCGCGCCGATGGCGTGAACGTCGTCGGCGATCTGCACGACTATGGCTCTGCCGACGAGCGCCTCGAGCGGCGTCTGCGAAATAGTCGCCGCGCCTTCGATGAAGTGCGCGGGCGCGTCAACGTGCGTGGCGGTGTGCGCACCGAAGTGGAGCAACGAGACGTTCGCCGCGTCGCCGCGCGCCATCGCAGCGTGCGAGATGATCTCGATAGCGGGGTCGCCCGGATAGACGGGCGTCTCAGACGGGGAGATGCCGACGCTGATGTCGAAGATGGTCATACATGCGAGCTTGCGTCTCGATGGTAATGATGCGGCTCACGGGCTGTCAACGTGCGCCGCGCCTGCGCGCGTTTCTTGCCGCGCGCGTCTGGCGTGGGCTAGCATCCAGACAAACGACACGCTGTAAATCTTTCATCGCCTGTGGGAATCATACCAATCTCAAACGAAGAGCGGACTGTGCCGCGCGAAAAAGAAGCTGAAGCTTTACCGCGCGTGGCGGCTTCGAGTTATCTGAATTCCGCGCCGCTGATCTGGAGCTACACGCGCGGGTCGAAGCGCACGAGCGTCGAGTTGATAACTGACGCCGCGCCCGCGCGCTGCGCGGAGATGCTCGCGCGCGGAGAAGTCGAAGCCGCGCTCGTCCCTGTCATAGAGTACCAGCGTTTGCCGGAGGTGTCGGTCGTCCCCGGCGTCTGCGTGGGCGCGCGCGGGGCTGTGCGCAGTGTCGTGCTCGCCACACGGCGCGAGGACTTACGTGACGTGCGCAGCGTTGCGCTCGACGAATCGTCGCGCACTTCGTCCGCGCTCGTGCAAATTATCTTCCGCGAGTTCTACGGGCGCGACGTCGAGACCGCGACGCGCAGCCCCGACGTTCGGGCAATGCTCGACTCGGCGGATGCCGCGCTCGTCATCGGCGATCCGGCAATGTTGTTCCCGCGCGCGGACTTGCGCGTACACGATCTGGCGAGCCTGTG
>JAVXVR010000494.1:0-7572 GCA_032230165.1 Acidobacteriota bacterium
GCGCGACTGTCAAGGTTGCTCAAACAGATCGCGCGCCGACGCTTTCGCGATGCCGCGTCGCTCATACGCTTCCACGAAATCCTGCTCTTCACCTGCGCCTACCCGCAGACAGCGACGCTCCTGCGTGAGACGGAAAAAATTCTCAAGACATTCAGCGAGCGCGTCGCCCGCCTGCGCGCGGACGGCGCGGACACTTTCCCGTTCGAGCAGTTGGAAGTGTCGGGCATCGCGGGCACGGGCTTCGACGCCATCTTCGGCTATGACATCGTGCGCTACCTTGCGCGCGCACACACGCGACGCGTCCGCCTCGTCTGGGACGACGAAGACGACCGCACGCACCTGCACACGGTCTTCTCTCACTTCATGCCGCTCTTCGAGGAAGAGGTTTACGTTGACGTGCGCACCCCTTTTCGCGATTGGCTGCGCGCGGCGACGCCACGCGGCGAGACACAGTTAGCGTGGCTCATACGCCGCTTCGAGTCGCTCCCCGTCTCCGCGAAGATGCGCGCCGAGCTGTTCGACCCGCTCAAGCTCTGGGTGCGCTGGGAACTCAAGGATTCGCGCGCCACGCGCACGCACGCGCGAATCCGCACGCGAGAGATTTTCTACCACCGCGCGCCGCTCCTCAAACGCGGCGATGTCGCGCTCGCACGCGAACTAGACGCGCCGCCGCTACGCGTCGAAAAACTTTCGCGCGCCGAAGGCAAGCGCGTGCTCGACACGGGGCGCGACGCGATGTGCGTGCGCTTCCGAGAGCTGCACGGCTTCACCTACGGCGACCCGCGCACGGTCGTGCGCGCAGACGCCGGACGTGGCTTGCAGATTTTCGTCTGGGGTGTCGTGCCTGAGCGAAGACTTCCTCTGCTCGCCTATCATTGCGGAATCTTTTTTAAGAATGGCATCGCCGTCGGCTACCACGAAGGTCTCTCGCTCTTCGAGCGCACAGAGATCGGCGTGAATCTCTTCTACACCTTCCGCGACGGAGAGTCGGCTTGGACTTATGCGCGGCTGATGCGTCTCTACCGGCAACTACTCGGCACGAACACTTTTTCGGTCGAGCCGTATCAGCTCGGCGGCTCCGGCAACTATGAAGGGATCGAGTCGGGCGCGTTCTGGTTCTACCGCAAGCTCGGCTTCCGCCCCATAGTCCGCGAGATCGCGCGACTCGTCGAAGCGGAGGAGCGAAGGATCGCCGCGCATCGCGACTACCGCACTTCGCCGCGACAGCTTCGCTCCTTAGCCGCCGGTCACGTCCTCTACGAAACGCGCGGGGCGGCGCGACGTGGTGAGTGGGATCGCTTTCGCACGCGCCACATCGGGCTCGCCGTCGAGCGTCGCATGGCGCGCGAGTTCGACGGCGATGCTGATCAGATTCGCGCATCGTCAGTCGCCGAAGTCACGCGCGCACTGAGCGCAACGCACGAGCGATTCAACGAAGACGAGCGACGCGCCCTCTCAAATCTCTCGCTCCCGCTCGCGCTCATCCCCGATCTCGCGCGCTGGACTCGCGAAGAGAAGCGCGCGCTCATCAACATCGTCCGCGCCAAAGCCGGACGCGACGAGTTGCGCTACCTTCGCTTGCTTCGTCGTCACGCGCGCCTGCGCCATGCGATAATCGCGCTCGGCACAGGCTGGCGCGCGGCGTCTTCCCGGTAGGTGTTAAAATAGTGGCTGGCACAGTTCAAGGCGACGAGATCATCCGGCGATGAATAAAGAAGAGGCTCTTCAATTCAAAGCGCGCTGGCAGGCGGTGAACGACATGACCGCCCGTGAGGTGCGCGAAGCCACGCCCGCGTCGAAGCTCCAACAGCTCGCGCTCATGTACGAGGCGGGGCAGGTGCTCGGCTGGGCTGACGGACTCAGCGCAGGCGAAGAGGAAGTGCGCGAACGCTGGCGGCGGCTCAGAGAGTTCTACCGTGCCAGAGCCTAACCTACCGACGGGCTTCGTCGCCGCCCTGCGCGACTTGACGCGTTGGCTCGACGCCGAGCGGGCGCCCTACGTCTTGATCGGCGGTGTCTCGGTCTCGCTCCTCGCGCAGCCCCGCGCCACGCAGGACATTGACCTCACCGTCTGGATCGAGCAGGAGCATTGGGATGATTTTTTGCGCGTGGGAGAGAGTTTCGGCTTCACGCCGCGCTTAAGCGACGCTCTCGCCTTCGCCGCCGCGTCGCGCGCCCTACTGCTCCGCCACCAGCCAAGCGGCGTGAGCGTTGATTTAGCCTTTGGCTCCCTGGAGTTTGAGCGCGAGATGATCGCGCGCGCCGCGACGTGTGAGATCGCTGGGCTGAAGCTGAAGCTGCCGACATTTGAAGACCTCATCATCACCAAGGCGGTCGCGCAGCGACCGAAGGACATCGCGGACATCGAATCGGTTCTAGCCGCCTGCAAGAGCTTGGACGTTAATCGCGTCAGGCGTCTGACAGCGGAGTTCTCCGCCGCGCTCGACGCGCCAGAGATTTCCGACAACTTGGAAAGACTGTTGCGTCATTACCGCTTGACCGATGGCAAAAGCTGATACACCGGAAGTCTCCCGCGACTCGCGAGCGAACAAAAGTTTCCGCAGCGGCTACGTCGCGCTCGTCGGGCGACCGAACGCGGGCAAGTCCACGCTCTTGAACCGGCTCGTCGGCGAGAAGATCGCCGCCGTGTCGAACAAGCCGCAGACGACGCGCTATCAGATTCAGGGCGTCATCACGAAACCGGAAGGTCAGATCGTTTTGGTTGACACGCCGGGCGTCCACCAGCCGGGCTATCTCTTAAATCGCCGCATGATGGCTGCTGTCCACGACGCGCTCGAAGGCGTTGACCTCGTCGTCTTGATGCGCGACGCCACGGTTTCCACCGGCAACGGCGACCGCTTCGTCCTCGATCTCATCAAGCAGTCGGAGAAGCCCGCGCTGCTCGTCTTGAACAAGACCGACAAGCTGCCGGATAAGTCTGAGCTGCTGCCGCTCATCGAGTGGTACGGCACGGAGTACGACTGGCGCGGCGTCGTGCCGCTCTCGGCGCGCAAAGGCGATAACGTGGACGCGCTCGTTGATGAGATTATCAAGCAACTCCCTGAAGGCGAGCCGGTGTTTGCGGAGGACGAATTCACAGACCAGTCCGTGCGCGCGATGGTCGCAGAGATCGTGCGCGAGAAGATTTTGCAGACGACGGGCGAGGAGATTCCCTACGTGACGGCGGTCGTCACAGAGAAGTTCGATCAGGAGCGCGAGGACTTCGCGCACATCTACTGCGCGATCTTCGTCGAGCGCGCCTCGCAGAAGAAGATCATCATCGGCAAGGGCGCGGAGCGCCTGCGCGAGATCGGCACGAAGGCGCGCCGTGACATCGAGCGCCTCGTCGGGCACAAGATTTATCTCGAGCTGTTCGTCCGCGTCCAGGAGAACTGGCGCAACAGCGAGCGCGCGCTCGACGAGATCGGAATCAGGAAAAAGCCGTGACAGGTAAACGGTGACAAGTGACAAGAAAGAAAAAGTTTTTACTCGTCACCTGTCACCTGTCACGGTTTACGGCTTTCATGTGGTACGCACTCGACATCACGCTCGAAGCGGCGGCGCGCGAGGCGGTCGCTTACGCGCTCTCGGAGGCGGGCGCGTTGGGGACGGAAGAGGCGTGCGAGCCGGACGCCGAAGGGCTGGTGCGCGCCACGGCGTACTTCGACACGCCGCCCAGCCGGGAGCGCGTGCGCGCGGAGTTGTTCGACGCGCTGAGGATTTATGAGCTGCCTTCGTCGTCGGTGCGCGACATCGTCGCGCCGCGTGAGGTCGCGGCGCGCGACTGGCTCGGCGAGTGGAAGAAGAATTGGCAGCCGGTCGAAGTCGGCGAGCGGTTCGTCGTCGCGCCGCCATGGAGTGAAGTCGGGAACGACGCGGGACGAATCGTCATACGCATCGAGCCGGGCATGGCTTTCGGCACGGGCACGCACGAGACGACGCGGCTGTGCCTCGAAGCGATTGAAAATTATTTCGACGGCGCGAGCTTCCTCGACGTGGGCACGGGCACGGGGCTACTCGCCATCGCCGCCGCGAAACTCCGCCCCGGTGCGCGCGTCGAAGCCTGCGACACGGACGCGGACGCCGTCGGGATCGCGCGCGAGAATGCGCGGCTCAATGGCGTCGGCGAGCGAACAAGTTTCCGCGTCGGCACGGTTGATGATGAGACCGCGTCCGCCGATTTCGTCTGCGCGAATCTGACGGCGGACGTGATCGTGCCGCTGCTCCCCGCGCTCGTGGGCGCGACCTGCGGTCGCCTAGTCCTCTCCGGCATCCTCGCAACACAGACCGCCGTTGTGCGCCATGCGCTCGCACGCCTCGGCGTCAGCGACTACGAGACGAGCGTCGCGGGCGAATGGATCGCGATCATAATTTAACGATGAAGTAGGAACGATGAACGATGAAGTAAAAGCATTTGTCTTCTGTTCATCGTTCATCGCTCCTACTTCATACTTGTTTTTATGCGCCGCTTCTACGCACCGCCCGAAGATTTCGACGCAGACACCGCGCGCGTCGCGCTCTCGCGCGAGGAGACGCAGCACTTGACGAGTGCCCTGCGTCTGTCGGCGGGCGCGGAGGTGCAAGTCTTCGACGGCGAGGGGCGCGAGTTCCTCTGCGTCGTCACTGATGATGTGCGGCGCGGCGCGCGGCGTGCGACGCTCGAAGTTCGCGCGCAGGTCGAACCCGTGTGCGCGGAGTCGCCGCTTGAGCTGACGCTCTGCGTCGCGCTGTTGAAGGGCGAGAAGTTCGATCTGGTCGTGCAGAAGGCGACGGAGTTGGGCGCGGCGCGCATCTTTCCGGTCGAGACGGCGCGCGCCGACGTGCGTGTGTCGCGCGGGGGGGATGCGTCGAAGCGCGTCGCGCGCTGGCGGCGCATCGCGGTCGAGGCGGCGAAGC
Source organism: Acidobacteriota bacterium (assembly GCA_032230165.1). Taxonomy (GTDB): domain Bacteria; phylum Acidobacteriota; class Blastocatellia; order Pyrinomonadales; family Pyrinomonadaceae; genus JAIVGV01. The sequence goes on from JAVXVR010000494.1 coordinate 4,897, forward strand.
AGTCGGGGCGCGCGCGCGTGCCGGAGATCGTCGAGCCGTTGAGTCTGACAGAGCTGCTGGCGAAAGACGCGGTGGCAGACGCGGCGCGGCGTGGAACAGTTGCGATGAGTCGGCGTCTAATCTTCGCGGAGCGGGGCGGGCGCGGGTTGGTCGAGACGGTCGGGGCTTGGGGCGTGCGACCATCGGCTGTTGCGGCTCTGGTCGGACCGGAAGGTGGGTGGGAAGACGCGGAAGTCGAGCAGGCGAGGGCTGCGGGCTGGCAAGTCGTCACGCTCGGCGGTCGGACATTGCGCGCGGAGACAGCCGGGATAGTTGTCGCTGCGTTGCTCCAACATCTGTGCGGCGACCTGAGTTGAGCCGCCGGAGTCGAAGCCGCAGATGAACGCAGATTTTCGCGGATCAATGGTTGGTATTAATCTGCGCTAATCCGCGTTCATCTGCGGCTTCGATTCTCTCGCCTGATTGATTCGTTTATTTTGACGAAACAACCCGCGCGGGGGCAGAATGAATCCGGAGCCGCTAGACCGTGCGTGACGGGCGTTCGTAAAGAGTCGAGTGCGGGCGCGAAACTTTCCCCGCTTCGGAGTCAGTACGGGAAGAACCTCAGAGGAGCGTCGAGCGTATGTCTATGACGAAGGAGGACGCCGTGAGGCGCGCGCAAGCGGACTTAGCCGCGCGGCTCGGCGTCGAAGAAAATGAGGTTGAAGAAGATTCGGTTGAGGATGCGGACTTTCCGGATGCGTCGTTTGGCGCAGGAGCGCCGGGCGAGATGAGCGCGCAGATGATCACGCCGGGCTGGCGCATCACTTTGCGCGCGCGCGGCGAAAAATATGAGTACCGTGCCAACCGGAACCGTATGCGGCTCGTCAATTTTCGCGGCGCGAACCATCAGGTCTGACGCGCGCGACCGCGATCAAGGCTGACAAGTAAGTTGAGGTGGAGTCCATGAACCGTCAGAATCTTTTCAAACACCTGACGCTCGCGCTCGCGCTCGTCTTCCTCGCGGCGTTCGCCGGGCAGGTGCATCGCATGAGGCGCGCTTATCACTCACGCTTTGTAACGACGCAGCGCGTCGAACTCATCAGCACGCAGGGCGAGACGCAAGCGACCGAAGCCGCAGCAGAGGACGATGCCGAAGTCATCGTGCGCTTCCGGCAGGGCACTTCGACCGCGGAGATCAAACAGATCACCGCGCGCCTCAACGACCGCCTCGAAGATCGCTTCGAGAACATCGACGACGAAGCGGTCATCGCCGACGAGGATGGTCGCAGCGCGGAACAAGTCGCCGCCCAATATCGCGCGCTGCCGGAAGTCGTTTACGCCGAACCGAACGCCGAGATCAGTTTGAGTCCCGGCGAGGACGAAGACGACACGGCACAAGAGGCGGGCGATCCCAGTGACGACGATCCGCCCGTCGTCAAAGCTCCCGCGCCGAACGATCCACTCTTCGAGGAGCAGTGGTCTTTGCAGAACACGGGTCAGCGCAGCGGCAAGACGGGCGCGGACATCTGCGCCACGCGCGCGTGGACGAAGACGACGGGGAGCAGCAAGGTCGTCGTCGCTGTCATAGACACGGGTGTTGACTACCGGCATGCAGACCTCGCGGGCAACATCTGGACGCGTCCCGCCGCCCTAGCGCCCTACACGGATGAAGACCTCGGCACGTTCGACGACACACACGGCTTCGACGCCGCCGACATGGACGGCGACCCGATGGACGACAATGGTCACGGCACACACTGCGCCGGGATCATCGGGGCGGAGGGCGACAACCGCGACGGCATCGCCGGAATAAACTGGCACGTCCAGATCATGCCGCTCAAATTCCTGCGCGCCAACGGCAGCGGCACGCTCAAAGACGCCATCGAGTGCATCAACTACGTGATCGCGCGAAAGCGAGATGGCGTGAACGTCCGCATCATCAGCGCGAGCTGGGGTTCGACGATGCGCTCGCGCGCGCTCGAAGATGCCATCCGGCGCGCGGGCGAAGAAGGCATCCTCTTTGTCGCCGCCGCGGGCAATTCTTCGACGAACAACGACCGCTTCCCACACTTCCCCTCGAACTACGACCAGCCGAACGTCGTCTCGGTCGCCGCGCTCGACCGCAACGACCGCCTCGCGCGCTTCTCAAACTTCGGCGCGCGAAGCGTCCACCTCGCCGCGCCCGGCGCGGAGATTTTGAGCACATGGCCCAACAATCAGTACGAGGAGCATTCGGGCACTTCGATGGCGACGCCCGAAGTCGCAGGCGTCGCCGCGCTCATCCTCGCCGCCAATCCGAACATGTCGATGAAGGAACTGCGCGCGCGCCTTCTCGAATCCGTGGACAAACTGCCCGCGCTCGAAGGCAAGGTCGCGACGGGCGGGCGCTTGAACGCCGCGCGCGCCGTGCGCGCCGAGTGAGATAGAAAACTTTTCGACGCCATACGCACAAGCCCCGCGAGTTCGATGAACGACTCGCGGGGCTTGATGTTTCGCGCCGCGCGCGGAACAATACGCGAGTAAATTTATAATCGTAAAATTTTTAAGGAGACGGCGTGACCGAAGCCAACAGCGATCTCCTCTGCCGCGAACTGCGAGCGTCCATTGATGCGCTGACCGTCGAGTGGGTGCGCCGCGTCCGCGACGATCCGTACATGAAGTCGGACGACGCGCTGACGCTCGCGCAGATCGTCG
>JAVXVR010000552.1:0-4206 GCA_032230165.1 Acidobacteriota bacterium
GTGCAGCCCCGTCTCCGTCGTGTCGGCGGCGGGCGGCAGGTGCAGATCGAGGATGGCAAGCTGCGGCTCGTAGATCATCGCCCCGCGCATCGCCGACTGTAGGTCGTGCGCCGTCACCACCTCGTAGTCGTCGCACAGCGTCCAGAAGAGTTGCTGCCTCACGGCGGCGTCGTCGTCAACGATTAAAATCTTAGTCTTCAAACTCCCCGCCTCCCCGAACGACGACGACGCTTGATTCAGCGAAGGCGCGCCCTCAAATGCAAACGCACCGACCGGCGCGACTTTCGTTGCTTTGTCAAAAACATCTTCTTGCTTCCCGTTCTCACATCATGGCAACGCACGTGCCACGCGCGGCGCGAAAGCCGGAGCGCGCGATCTGTTAGTCAATTGGTGTTGAAGACCTGTGAGGCAGTCGGCAAGTGTGAACCGGAGTGGACAGGCGGCGCGCGCAGAGTGTCTACAAAAGTGGACGGGGAGGAAATTGAGTCATTGATCCATTGAGTCATTGATCCATTTACTCAATGATGCGTCGGCTCAACGGAGCATCGTTTCAATGAAGCAATGATTCAATGATTCAACGATTCAATTCTTCTCGTCCTTGCCTTCGACGCCGAGTTCCGAGATGAGGCGGTGCAGATAGGAGCGACTGATGCCGAGGCGACGCGCGGCGGCGGCGCGACTTCCCCCCTCAGCCTGCAATGCGCCCGCGAGCAGACGGCGACGCAGCGCGACGGTCGCGCCTTCGAGCGTGGTCTCGTCCGCGCCCGTCGCGCGCGCGTCCGCTTCCGGCGCGACGAGCAACATCTTTTCCGGCAGGTGCTCCGTGCCGAGTCGCGGCGCGTTCGTGAGCACGACGAGCCGCTCGATCAGATTCTCCAGCTCGCGGACGTTGCCGGGAAAGTCGTACTCGACGAGCGCCTCGATGAGCGCGGGCTCTAGAGACGGCATCGCGCGGCTGTGCTTCTCGGCGGCTTTCGCGGCGAAGTGCGCGGCGAGCACGGGGATGTCTTCACGCCGCTCGCGCAGAGGGGGCAAGGTGAGCGGCACGACGTTCAAGCGATAGAACAAATCCTGCCGGAACTGCCCCGCCTCGACCGCGCGTTCGAGATCGCGATTCGACGCAGCGATGAGTCGTATATCAACCGTGACGGTCTTCTCCCCGCCGAGTCTTTCAAAGTTTCGCTCTTGCAGCACGCGCAGCAGCTTGACCTGTGTGGCTTGTGATAGCTCGCCGATCTCGTCGAGGAAGAGCGTGCCGCCGTCAGCCAGCTCGAAGCGACCTTTCTTCGCCGCGTGCGCGCCGGTGAACGCACCTTTCTCGTGACCGAACAGCTCCGACTCGACAAGCGTTTCGGGCAGCGCCGCGCAGCTCACGGCGATGAACGGCGCGGCGCGCCGCGTGCTCTCCTCGTGAATGGCGCGCGCGAGGACTTCTTTGCCCGTCCCGTTCTCGCCCGCCAGCAGCACGGTCGCGCTCGTGTCCGCGACCGCCCGCGCTTGCTTGGCGACGCGCGCCAGCGCCGACGAAGTTCCGATCAGACGACCGAAGCCCGTGCGCCCGACTGACTGATCTCGCAGACGCGCGTTCTCACGCTCAAGCCCACGCACGCGCGCTGCCTGCCGGACGATGTGCGCGACCTCTTCCTCGGCAAAAGGCTTCTCGAAAAAACCGTATGCGCCGCAGCGCACCGCTTCGAGCGCGACCTCTTTGGCGTCGCTCGCGGTGATGACGACGACGGGCACGACTGGTCTTGTCGAGCGCGCGGCTTCGATGATCGCCAAGCCCTCTGTGATACCGTCAAGATCGGGCGGCAAGTGCAGATCGGAGATGACGACATCGATCCCGCCGCCGCGCAGCTTCTCGACCGCCTCCTTGCGCGTCTCTGCCTCGACGACATCGTGCTCGGCTTCCAAAGCCCAGTAGAGTTGTCGCCTGAGCACGCGGTCGTCGTCCACGATGAGCACCGTGGCGCGCTCGTCTGATCTTTGCTCGCTCATCGAAGTTTCACGTGCTCGTCGGACTATTTAATCGAACCGTTGATGGAACGCGGGAGTGAGACAGGGCGCGATGGTAGCACGACGCGGAAGCGCGTGCCAGAACCTTGCTGGCTCTCGACGGTGATGCGCCCGCCGTGCGCCTCGACCACTTCGCGGCAGGTGTAGAGACCGAGTCCGAGTCCTTGCTTCTTCGTCGTCGCGAAGGGCTGGAAGAGCTTCGTGCGGATGAACCCCGCGCTCATCCCCGTGCCGGTGTCCGAGACCGCAATGAAGATTTGATCTCCGCCCTCGCGCCCCGCCTCGACCGTCAATCGCCCCGGATTCGCGCCCATCGCTTCGAGCGCGTTGATGACGAGGTTCTCGACGACGCCCGCGATGCGCTCTGCGTCCACAGAAGCTTCGAGCGAGTCGGGCAGACGTGTTTCGATCTCGTGCGACGAACCGCGCGAGGCGGTCTCTTCGATCACGCGGCGGATGAGGGGGACGAGATCGACGGGCGCGAGCGCGCTGCGGTATTCGCCGCTCAGCGTCTCGACGGGTTTGCTCAGGCGCGCGACCAAGCCGCGCAGCTTGTCTGTTGCCTCGCGCAAACTCGTCACTGCGTCGGCGCGAAACTCCTCTCGCTCCCACTGCCGCTCCATGTTCGCGACGAGCATCGAGAGACCCGTGATCGCGTTTTTCAGATCGTGCGTGAGCATCGCGGAGAGGCGCGTGAAGGCTTGGAACTGCCGGTTCTCCGCTTCGCGTCGGATGTGCTCGCGCAGGCGGTCGGTCATCAGGTTGAAGCTATCGGCGATGGGGCGCGTGCGGTCGTGCAGGCTCACGTCGAGCCGCCCGTCGAGGTTGCCCTCGGCGACGGCGCGTGCCGCGCGCGCCACCTGCTCGATGCGCCGCGACGCGCGCACCTCTCGACCGACGACAAGCGCGACGACGGCAAGCGCCAGCGCGACCGACAGCGCGACGAAGATGAGCCCGCTTCGACGCACGCCCGCCGTCGCCGCCGTCTCGCTTGCGGCGACAGCGACCGCAGAGTCGAGATCGGCAACCGGCTCGTAAGCCGCGATCCAGCGCGCGCCGTTCGCGCCGTCGAACGCACTCGCACTGCGCCGTCCCGCCGTCATCTCTGCGGCGATCGCGCTGAAGTAGGGCATCGCGCCCGCGACCGACTGAAACTTGAGCGCGGGGTTTGTGTGATAGACGATGCGCCCGTTGCGGTCGAGCGCGACGAGTTGGAAGAGGCGCACGCGTGCGGCGCGACCGTGCGCGCCGCCCGCGTCCGCGAAGCATTCTGCGGCGCGACCGATGAGCGCGTCGAGTTTCGCTTCGACGATGAGCGTGCCGATCTGTCCATCGGGCTCCCAGACGATTGGCATTGCGTAGGCGAACGCGCCCTGAGGAGTGAGCGCCCACTTGCCGTAACCCTGCTCCGTGTGCCTCTCGTCCGCATCCGAGAGCAAACCTTTCACGCCGTTGATACCCAGCATGAAGTCGCCCGTTTTGACGATGACCTCTTCATCCGGCACTCGCGGCGGCTCGATACGCACAACGACGCTGTTGCCTGTGCCCGTGACAAACGTGACGGCGGAGTAGGCATCACCGCAGCACACGAAGAACGACTTGACTTGATCGCGCAACGCGCGAGCCACGGACGCCTCCGGGGCGGTGGAGGGCGCGGACTGTGTCGGCGAGATCGCCGCGTCGCGCGCCTCCTGCGCGGGCGTGAGCCGTCCGCGGTGGACGAAGAAATCTTGAACGGGCGCAGACTGCTCCAGATTGGTGAGTTCGCGCACGCGCGCCGCGCGTTGCGACTCGACCGCGCGCGCAAGCTGTGCCGCGCGCCACTCCACGTCGGCGCGCAAGCCGTCTTCGGCGGCGCGGACGCTTCGACGGTATTGCACGACTGTGAGCGCGACGAGGCTCGCGACGCACGCGATGAGGAGCGCGGGGAAGAGTTTGGTGCGGACGTTCATCGGCGACCTGTTGAGGGATGAGGCGCGAGGATTGTGTTTCAAGAAAACGTGCGTCGGCTATCGTCGCACATGAGAGAGTTTTGTCGCGTGTGAAAAAACTTTATCGCCGCGCGCGCGAAAATTTTTAGCGCGAGGGCGCGCGGAGTCGCTCCCAGTCGGCGCGCGTCAGCTCGTAGCGTATGACGCGCTCCTCTGATCCGTCTCCCGCGAAGCGCAAGCCGTTCTTCTCCATCACGCG
>JAVXVR010000556.1:0-4272 GCA_032230165.1 Acidobacteriota bacterium
TTGTAGTCTATGGTCACGTACTGCGAGACCTTGCGACCGTCCTTCTCGGCGGGCGTGAACTTGATCCTGTGCGCCGCTTCAATCGCTTTCTCGGTCAGACCGTCGGGCAGACGCGTCACCGGTGCCACACCCGTCACGCTCCCGTTAGCGTTGAGAATCATGCGGACGCGAACCGTGCCCGTGATCTGATTCTTGCGCGCTTCTTCTGTGTAAAGCGGCTCCGGGCGATCAAGAATGGACGCCTTGCGCGTTACCTCACTCTGTTTGAAGACGCGGTCGTAGTCAGTCCCACCGCCACCGCCGCCGGGTCCGCCGCCGCCGTCGTGCCGGTCGCCGCCGCCGGTGTTGCCGCCCCTACCGGGTCCGACGCCGCCGCCTTCACCGGGTCCGACGCCGCCGCCCGTGCCTTCGCCGATGCCGTTGCCACTACCGGGACCGGAACTCGTCTCGGTGGACTTCGACTTTGGATCGCCGAAAGCGATGTTACGCGGATCGGGTGGGAAGAGCACCGGGTCTGCGACGATGGACGCGGGCACGGGCAAGTTCGGGTTCTTCACCGTCGGCGGATGCGGATCGGGAGCGCGCACCTGCGGAATGTCGAGCGAAGCGGGCGGGAGCTTGCCTGCTGATGCAGGCTTCTGCTCCTCTCGTCCGCCGCCGCCACCGCCGTGCGGCTTATCTTGCTGCGGCTTCGAGCCGCCGCCGTTGCCCTTTGCCGTCCCGGCAGTTCCCTTGTCTGGCGTCGGCTGTTCCTTCGGCACATCCTGAGTCAGTAAGCCCTGAAATTCCAAGTCCTCGCGCACGCGAGCCAGCTCTCCCGTCGAGCATTGCTTGCCGAAGAGCGGGAGGATGTACTCGCACTTGATGCGCCCCCAGTTCGTGCCCGCCGCGAGGAAGCCGCCGCCGAGAATCATGATCGCCAGCGCAGCCATGACACCCGCCGCCACGTTCGGCTGCTGGAGCTTACGCCAAATCGCGGTGGCATAAGCCTGTGCGCCGCGCTTGAAGAAGCCCCACGGATCGCGCTTGAACTCGGGCCAGGTCAGTTGCGACTGGCGCCCGACCTCGCCCAATTCGCGCAGCAGTCTGCTCGTCAGTCGCTCTTCGTTGATGAACGTGAGATGGAATTCTTCGCGCTCGGGGCGAACGTAGTTGTAAGCGGAGCCGGCTACGCCACTCGCCACCGTTGCGTCATCATCGTGAGCCGTGTCGCCGTTGTCCGAAGCCGCGACGCTTGCCGCCATCGTCGCGGTCGTCGTTCCCGATCCATTGCCGCCTTCGGCACGCACGTCAATGTTTTCGGGGGTCGGCGTGCCCAGCGCGACGGGGCTGATTGCCGCCACGTTGTTGCCGTCAGACAGGAGAGTGCTATCGACCGGGCAAAACTTGAATTGGTCAGAAAACTCTTCCTGACAGGTCGGACATTTCTTCATCGCGTATCCTCAAGAGCAAAGCGTCAGCACGGAGATGATGCCGGAAACTTCGATCCCGCCACGACTCAGTCGTCGCGGGCGGAAGGCTCTCAGCGTGATAATACAATAGTTAACTTCAATTAGCTAAAGGGAAAGACCCGCCCGCGCGCACGCACGGATTCACGCTCCTTCGATGCGGCGTGCACGGCAAGGGAAGCCTGTTGTTCGCTGCAATTTTATCAATAATTTCACCCGATTTTCCCGCGCGCTCCCGCCTCGCCCCCGCCGACGGTTGACGCTCTCGCGAGCCGCGCCCTAGACTCTCGCGAGGCATCCCGCCGCAGCCCTCGCAGGCATCAAACACGCGAGCCGCGCTGCGCTGGACGCACGTTGACGACGCGGCTCGCTTACCGGAAATCCGAAATCAAGCATGAACATCCTGCAAACCCTTTTGCGCCCCTTCGCTACGAAACTCCTAGCCTTCGCCGCCGCGCTCGCCTTTGCCTGCCAGGCGACTCTACCCGCGCGCGCGCAGTCGCCCGCGCCTGAGCCACGGCGTGAACAGTTGTTGAACGGCTTGCGACTGCTCATCGTGCCGCGCGCCAATGATGCGAAAATTTGGATGAAGCTGCGTATCCACAGCGGCGCTGCTTTCGATCTGGCGAACAAGGAAGGAACGATGGCGCTGCTCGCCGACGCACTCTTCCCAGACCCTTCAACCGCGCAGTACGTCGCCGAAGAGCTGGGCGGGCAACTCGACGTGCGGACGACATACGACTCCATTGATGTCACTCTGAGCGGCAACGCCCCAGAATTTGACCGCCTCGCAGAGCTGCTGCGAAACGCCGTTTTGCAGATGCGTCTCGCGCCCGAAGACATCCAACGCCTGCGCGCGGCGCGGCTTAAATCCGCGAGCGAGGCGCGGCAGATTCCAGCGCAGATTGCAAATACAGCCGTCCGCGCGCGCCTCTACGGCACATACCCTTACGGGCGCGCCGTCGCGGGCACGCCGGAATCTCTGGCACGCATCGGGCGCGGCGATCTGCTCTTTGCGCGCGACCGCTTCCTCAGCCCCAACAACTCGACGCTCATCATCGTGGGCGGCGTCGATCCCGCGCGCGTGATGCGGACGTTTCGACAGTTCCTCGGTCCCTGGCGCAAGACCGAATCAACCCCGCCCGCCACCTTCAAACAACCCGACGCGCCCGACGCGCGCACGCTCATCATCGCCGCGCCCGGCGCGCGCGCAGCCGAAGTACGCATCGCCGCGCGGGGCGTGGCGCGCTCTGACCGCGACCGCGCCGCCGCAACTCTGCTCGCCTACGTTGCGCGCCAGCGTTTGTTCGATGCGACCAGAGAGACCCAGCTCTCCAATCTGTTCGTCATCAACGAGACGCACGCGCTCGCGGGCGTCTTCGAGGTAGGTGCGACCGCGCCTGCGTCGGCGTCTGCGTCTATCGTCGAATCGGCGCGCGCAGTCTTGCGCGCTCTCGCCACTTCCCTGCCCTCAGCAGGCGAGACCGAAAGCGCACGGCGTGCGGCTCTCAACCCGGACGAAATTCATCGCGCGAATCAATATCCCTTCGCTGACGTTTGGCTCAATTCGATCACTTACAACTACGACGCATCGACGGACGCGCGAGCCTTAAGCGAAGTGACGCCCGCAGACATTCAGCGCGTCGCCGCGCGCCTCTTCCGCGACGGGCAGCTCGCGACCATCGTCGTCGGCGACGCTGCGGAGTTGCGCGCGGCGCTGGCGAACATTCAGGGCGGGATCGAAGTCGCTGGCGCGCAAGTAACAACGCCTCCGGCGACCCAGCAGCCAAGCCAACCAGCCACGCGCCGCCCGTAGCCGAATCGCCAGCAAACGGCAAGAAGATCGCAACCAAGCCGGCTGACAACCTCAGTTACAGTGTCGAAGACAACAAGTCTGCAAACAGCCGAGAACGATGGCGAGCGGCGGCGCGAGCACGCGGAGCGTGTGCGCTCGATGTTCGCAGGCATTGCCTCGCGTTACGATCTTTTAAATCACTTGTTGTCGGCGAACACGGATCGGCGCTGGCGCGCGCTCGTCGTCCGGCGCGTGCGCGCACAGTTGAAAGCTGGCGCGCGCGCGCTCGACGTTGCCTGCGGCACGGGCGATCTCTCAATCGCGCTCGCTGCTGGCGGCGACGCTCGCGTCACCGGGCTCGACTTTTGTCGCCCGATGCTCGATCTCGCCGCGCGCAAGTCGCGCGAGCGCGGTCGCGAGATTCCGTTCGTCGAAGGCGACGCGCTCCGTCTGCCCTTCGCCGACGCGACGTTCGCGGTCGCGACCATCGCCTTCGGCTTGCGAAACCTCGCGAGCGTCGAAGGGGGTTTGCGCGAGTTGTTCCGCGTCGTCGAGCCGGGTGGACGCGTCTGCGTGCTGGAGTTTTCGCAGCCGGTCGTGCCGGGCTTGCGCGCGGTGTTCGGGTTTTATTTTACGCGCGTGCTGCCGAGATTAGGCGGGCTCTTGAGCGGATCGCGCGGCGCATATGAGTATCTGCCCGATTCGGTCTCGCGCTTTCCGGATCAGCGACGGCTCGCCGGGCTGATGCGCGGGGTCGGCTTCGAGCCGGTCGAGTTTGAAAATTTAACGGGCGGCATCGCCGCCCTCCACGTGGGCACGCGCCCGCGGGCTTCCTAAATCTCAGGTTGGCTGCGCCACAATGGTCGGCGCAACCTGCGACGTAGCCCGACGGAGCTGGCGCACCTACCGCGACGCCGAGGTTGTCGGGGCCAACGCGCTGCGGGACTGCGCTAGCTTCGTCGGGCTACGTTTTTCTGCGTGAATCGTGAACCGTAAACCGTGACAGGAGATGTCTTTGCTTTCCCTGTC
>JAVXVR010000591.1:0-7458 GCA_032230165.1 Acidobacteriota bacterium
AGGCGTCGCGCGAAGCGGGCGAGGAGGTCTTTGAGTTCGACACGGCGGAGGATCGCTTCGCCGTCGGTGTCGTGCAGGCTCTGATGCAGAACCCTTCGGAAGGAGAGCTGCACGACTGGATCGGTCAACTCTTAAACGCGCTCGACGACGCCGCGAAGACGAACGAGGAGATGGCACACGCCTATCGCCTCGATGCGGCGGGCGACGCGTCGCGCCTCTCGGAGAGCGAGAAGATTCCGACGGCGCGCGGGCGCGAAGTTTATCTCACCTGCTGCTGGTTGGAGACGCTCTGCACGGCTGAAGTGCGCGTGCTCGGCTGGCTCTATCAGGAACTCTACGGCAAGCCTTTCACGCCGTGACGCTTCAGATCGCTTCGCGGTCTGAGCCGAACCCCCCTCTAAATAAATCACGCGTCCCCCGCCGCCAGTCGCCCCCCCCCCGCGCGCGATGATCGTTTTGGTTTTCCGCGCGTCTTCTGTAATACTTTCGCGACCCGAAGCATGATTAATAAAACCGATCGGAATTAATAAAACTGATCGGAGACTGTTGATTCAGTCATGAGCAAGACGCACCCGACAAACTCGGACAAACCGAAAAGCTTCGACGCGCCTCCGCCCCGGATGGGGACGGGCATCGCCGGCTTGGATCAAATTCTGGAGGGAGGACTGCCGCCGAACCGCGTGTACCTCGTCGAGGGCGATCCCGGCACGGGCAAGACCACCCTCGCGCTGCAATTCCTGCTCGAAGGCGCAAGGCTGGGCGAAGCCGGTCTCTACGTCACGCTCTCGGAGACGAAAGAAGAGCTGCGCGCCGTCGCCGAGTCGCACGGCTGGTCGCTCGACGGCTTCGACATCTACGAACTCATCCGCCCCGAAGAGAGTCTCAAGCCCGAGTCGCAGTACACCATCTTCCACCCTTCGGAGATCGAGCTGGGCGAGACGACGAGCGCGGTGCTCGAAGAGGTCGAGCGCATCAAGCCGAAGCGCGTCGTCTTCGACTCGCTCTCCGAGATGCGTCTGCTCGCGCACGACGCCCTGCGCTACCGCCGACAGATTCTCGCGCTCAAGCAGTACATGGCTGGGCGGCAGACCACGGTGCTGCTGCTCGACGACAAGACTTCAGACTCGCACGATCTGCAAGTGCTCTCCATCGTGCACGGCGCGATCCAGCTCGAACATCTGGCGGTCGAGTACGGGTCGGAGCGCCGTCGGCTGCGCGTCATCAAGCTGCGCGGCTCGCGCTTCCGCGGCGGCTATCACGACTTCAACATCGAGACCGGAGGCGTGAGAGTCTTCCCGCGCCTCGTCGCTTCGGGGAATCACCAGGAGTTCCGTCGCGAGAGCGTTTCGAGCAACGTGCCGGAGCTAGACGCGCTGCTCGGCGGCGGGCTCGACCGCGGCACGAGCACTTTGATGCTCGGACCGGCGGGCTGCGGCAAGTCGTCGCTCGCCGCGCAGTTCGCCGCCGCCGCCGCGTCGCGGGGCGAGCGCGCCGCCGTCTTCATCTTCGATGAAACACGCGAGACCTACGTCGCCAGAGCGACGGGGATCGGCACGGACATACAGGGTTATCTCGACGAAGAACTCATTAAGCTACAGCAGGTTGACCCGGCGGAGCTTGCGCCGGGCGAGTTCGCCGATACCGTAACCCGATCCGTTGATGACGGCGGCGCGCGCGTCGTCGTCATCGATAGCCTGAACGGCTACTTGAACGCGATGCCGGAGGAGCGCTTCCTCACGATCCAGATGCACGAGCTGCTGACATACCTCAACCAGAAGGGCATCGTCACGATCCTCGTCATGGCGCAGCACGGCTTCCTCGGCGCGTCGATGGCGACGCCGGTGGACGTGAGCTATCTGGCGGACACAGTCTTGATGCTGCGTTACTTCGAGGCGGATGGCGCGGTGCGGCGCGCTCTCTCGGTCGTCAAGAAGCGCAGCGGCGCGCATGAGAAAACGATCCGAGAATTTCAAATCTCGTCGGACGGCATCCGCGTCGGCGAGCCGCTGACCAAGTTTCAAGGGGTGCTCACCGGCGTGCCCACGTTCGCCGGGACGCGGGGCGGGCTGATTAACGATTCAGATGACGGGACATGAGAACGGCGATGGACGCGACGAGCGGATACTGATCCTCGCGCCGACCGGCAGAGACGCCGCGCTGACCGCGCGCTTCATCGAAGAGGCGGGTCTCGCGCCGGAAGTGTGCGCCACCATCGAGGAGCTTTGCGAGAAGATGCTCGCGAGCGCGGGTCTCGCCTTCCTCACCGGCGAGGCGCTGACCCCGGAGGCGACGCAGTGTCTGACGGGTGCGCTCGCGGCGCAGCCCGCGTGGTCTGACTTCCCGCTCGTCGTCCTCACCAGCGGCGGCGGCGAGTCGCCGGCGAACGCCGAAACGCTCGCCGCGCTCGGCGAGGCGGGCAACGTCACGCTCATCGAGCGACCCGTGCGCGTGACAACCTTGCTCAGCACTTTCAAGTCGGCACTGCGCGCGCGCCGCCGACAGTACGACGTGCGCGATCACATCGCGGCGGAGGAACGCATGCTCGCGGGCGAACGCGCGGCGCGCTCGGAGGCGGAAGCCGCGAGCCGCCTCAAGGACGAGTTTCTGGCGACGGTCTCGCACGAGCTGCGCACGCCTTTGACGGCGGTGCTCGGCTGGACTCACCTGCTGCGCGTCGGGCAGCTCGACAAGAAGCACGCCGCGCGCGCGGTCGAGACCATCGAGCGCAACGCACGCTCGCAGGTGCAGCTCATTGACGACCTGCTCGACGTGTCGCGCATCATCACGGGCAAGCTCCGCTTGGACGTGCGACCGCTCGACCCGGCAGCGCCGGTCGAGTCGGCGGTCGAAGCCGTGCTCCCGGCGGCTGACTCGAAAGGCATCCACATCCTGAAGGTGCTCGATGCAGGCGTCAGCTCGATCTCCGGCGACCCCGCGCGGCTGCAACAGATCGTCTGGAATCTGCTCTCGAACGCGATCAAGTTCACACCGCGCGGAGGTCGCGTCGAGGTGCGGCTCGCGCGCGTCGAGTCGCACGTCGAAATCTCTGTGAGCGACAACGGCGAAGGAATCAGCCCGGAGTTTTTGCCTTACGTCTTCGACCGCTTCCGTCAAGCGGACGGCACGACCACGCGGCGCTTCGGCGGTCTGGGTCTGGGCTTGGCGATCGTGCGACACCTCGTCGAGTTGCACGGCGGGACGGTCGAAGTCCGAAGCGGCGGCGAGGGCGGCGGCTCGACGTTCACGGTCAAGCTCCCGCTGATGCCCGTCTCTCAACGCGAGGCGAATGCGAAGGTCGAGCGACGGGCGACGGTTGAAGAGACGGCGCAGGCGGTCGTCGAGTGCCCCGAAAATTTAGACGGCTTGAGAGTTCTGGTCGTGGACGACGAGGCGGACACGCTTGAAATCATCAGGGTCTCGCTCGGACAGTGCGGCGCGGAGGTGACGACGGCGAACTCGTCCGCCGAGGCGCTCGATCTCGTAGGGCGCACAGCGCTCGACGTGATCATCAGCGACATCGGGATGCCTTCGGAAGATGGCTTCGACTTCATACGCCAGGTGCGACAGCTCCCGCCCGAACGCGGCGGCAGAACTCCTGCGGTCGCTCTGACGGCTTATGCGCGCGCAGAGGATCGACTGCGCGTCTTGCGCTCCGGCTACCAGATGCACGTCGCGAAGCCCGTGGAGATGACGGAACTGGTGGCGATTGTGGCGAACGTGGCGGGACGGGTGTAAAGTTATCTTTTTGCCGAGACCCGCCCGGCGGGCACGAGCATTCATCGAGGTGACTTTATATGGCAGAACCTACGAACTACACCAACAACTCCCAGACGGTCGTCGCCGACGCCGACGCCTTCGACTTCGAGACGGTCGAGCACGAGAACGGTCGTGCCACGGTCGTGCGCTTCCGCATCTTCAACCCCGACATCCGCGCGGGCGACGTGCTGCTCGTCCTCTCGGGCACGGACATACACTTCCACGGCATGATCGGCGTCGTCAGCGAAGACGGCTCGGCAATCGCCACAGACCGACGCGGCTCACTGTTGCCTGCGACGGTGCAATAAAGAAGGATGAAGGGTAAAAGATGAAAGATAAAAGTGTAGCGAGCGCGGATCAGCTTTTCTTTCATCCTTCATTTCATATCATCCACATGCCCCTCGTCTCGTAATCCTCTAAATGCCCCGTCGGGTGCTCGCGCCGGAACGCTTTGTAGCGCGCGAGTAGTCGTTCATATCTTCTGTCGGAAGATTTGATCTCGCGGTGCGGTATCTCCTGCAAATAACGCTCGACACGCCAGACGTTCTTCGTCGAGAAACGCCAGTCGTAACTGCCCAACTCGTACAGATTGCCCAAGCCGTACCCCGTGATGCGCCCCGTCGAATCAACGTAGGTGTCGAAGTAGCTCCACGCGAGCTGGCGCAGAGTTCGGAAGACCGGCTTGCGCCCGTGCAAGCCGAGATCGCGCGAGCGCGCGACCGCGCCCCACAGACCCCGACGCTGGAAGACGAAGAGGACGTGATCGAGCTTGTCCTGCGATTCGAGGCTCATCAAGAGCGGCGGATACCCGTGCTGCTCAAGGACGCCCGCCGCCGCGAGCGCGGCTTCCAGACAGTGCGCCTCGCCGCGCCGCACGACCTCGCGGAACGAGCGCAGCGTCGCCCCGCTACGCTCGCGGTTGTAGCGCAGGGCAGACAAGTATCGCTGCACCTGGGCGGGCGTGCGATGACTCGCGACCACCTCCCACTCGCGCGCCGTGAACGCGCTTCTCTCAGGCTTCGTGCTCATTAGGCTGCAAAACTTCTAGCAAACACACAACGACAAGGGCAAGCCGGAAGACATTGACGCATCGGCTCATTGACCCATTGAAATGAGCAAATGAATCATTGATCAATGGATCGAATTCCCCGCGACTTGATTCGTGGTCAAGGATGATGTATGAATTTGACTTATCCGAGAATAAGCTCTGTTAATCAACGAACCGCGTCGCGCGTCGCGCACACGACCGCAGTTTTCAGAGCCGAACGGCCCGAACAAATTTCCAGCACGCAGTCGGGTGAGCCCGCGGGAGTACCTTTTTTGTGAGCAGAAAACCAGCAGCTCAGGCGCAGCCGATGATGTCGCCCGCCGCGCACGAGACCGAGTCGGCGGCGGAGCGACTCAACACGCAGATCGAGGACGCGCGGGCGGCGGTCGCCAACCAGACGAGCGACGACAGCGAACTCGAAGCCTGCGCCGACCGCATCGAGCGCGCCGCGCGCGATCTCTCGGTCGCCCTGCGCGAACTCGCCGCGCGCCGCCGCAGCATTAGAGATGAAGCGGGAGAATAGATGTCGGATGCTGGATGTCAGTTTTCATTGCTAGTATCTAACATCTGACATCTAGCATCTTTTAAGGAGAATGACGATGGCGGCATCAGTCTTATCGAAAGAGAATCCGGCACAGGAGCACGGGCGGCGCAAGAGCGACGTGGGGCTTGAGACTTACGGCATCACGCAGGCGTCGAACGTCTACTGGAACTTGAACGCGCCGGAACTCTACGAGGAACTGCTGCGGCGCGGCGAGGGCGTCATCTCGGCGCACGGCGCGCTCATCGTCGATACGGGCGAGCACACGGGAAGAGCCGCGAAAGATAAAGCCATCGTGCGCGAACCTTCGAGCGAGGACAAAGTTTTCTGGGGCGAGGTCAACAAGGAGTTTTCGCCGGAGAAGTTCAACGCCATCAAAGAGCGCATGATGGCGTACACCGCCGGGCGTGATCTCTTCGTGCAGGACACTTTCGGCGGGGCTGATCCGCGCTACCGCCTGCCCGTTCGCATCGTCAATGAGCTGGCGTGGCACTCTCTGTTCGCGCGCACGATGTTCATCTCGCCGGAAGAGTCTGCGCGCGAGAACCACACGCCGGAGTTCACCGTCATCAACCTGCCGGGCTTCAAAGCCGACCCCGAAAGAGACGGCACGCGCTCGCCCACGTTCATCCTCGTGGACTTCAGCCAGAAGTTAGTCTTGATCGGCGGCACGTCTTACGCGGGCGAGACGAAGAAGAGCGTCTTCTCGCTCCTAAACTACTTGCTGCCGCAGCGCGGCGTGCTCTCAATGCACTGCTCTGCAAACGTCGGCGAGCGCGGCGACGTAGCCGTCTTCTTCGGACTCTCAGGCACGGGCAAGACGACTCTCTCGGCAGACCCCGAACGACAACTCATCGGCGACGACGAGCACGGCTGGTCAAACGACGGCGTCTTCAACTTCGAGGGCGGCTGCTACGCCAAAGTCATCAAGCTCTCGCCCGAAGCCGAGCCAGACATCTACCGCACCACCCGCATGTTCGGCACGGTCTTAGAGAACGTCGTCTATGATCCGACGACACGCGAACTCAATCTCGACGACGCCTCGAAGACCGAGAACACGCGCGCCGCCTACCCGCTCACCTCGATCCCGAACATCGTCCCTGAAGGCTACGCCGGACACCCCTCGAACATCATCATGCTCACGGCTGACGCCTTCGGCGTGCTGCCTCCCGTGGCGCGCCTCTCGCCCGAACAGGCGATGTATCACTTCCTCTCCGGCTACACGGCGAAGGTCGCGGGCACGGAGAAGGGCGTGACCGAGCCGACCGCCACATTCTCGACCTGCTTCGGCGCGCCCTTCATGGTCTTGCACCCCGGCGTCTATGCTGATCTGTTGGGCAAGAAGATGCAGCAGCACAAAGCCGACTGCTGGCTCGTCAACACAGGCTGGTCGGGCGGCGCATACGGCGAGGGCAAGCGCATGTCGATCAAGCACACCCGCGCCATGATTCGCGCCATCCTCGACGGCTCGCTCTCGAAGATCGAAACCAAACCCGACCCGTTCTTCGGCGTCGGCGTCCCCATCTCCTGCCCCGATGTGCCCGTCGAGGTCTTGCAGCCGCGCAACACGTGGCGCGATCCCGAAGCCTACGACCGCAAGGCGCAACACCTCGCCCGACTCTTCAACGAGAACTTCAAAAAATACGAAGCTGGCGTCTCCGCCGAAGTCCGCGCCGCCGCGCCGAAGGCTGATTAAGTTGTAATCGCTTATTGTGAGGAGGGCGGCGCGGTTCGTGCCGCCCTTTTCGCTTTTAACTCTCAGTCCCCAAGCACCGGGAATGCAGTGACGACTTTCATGCGACCGTCAACCCTGACCATCACGACGTAGTATTGCAGATCATGAATCGGCTCGACGTTGATGCAGATGAAGCGTGTCCCTGCGGGGAAGCCGAAAGCAGGTTTGTCACGAACGTCGAGGTAAGGATCGAGAACTTCCTCAGCACTTTGATCAGGGACTTCCTGCACCGACCGTTGTACGGTTAAGGGCGGCACGTAATGTCGAAAGGCGGTGGCTGCCTTCTCCCACGTGGAGGTCATGTTACGCAGTTCGTCGGGCGTTGTGATAAATGCGTCCTCGGGTTCCGCTTCTTCTTCCTCATTAACTTCAGAGTTA
>JAVXVR010000514.1:0-7188 GCA_032230165.1 Acidobacteriota bacterium
ACGCACCGCTAGGCTGAGCCGGTAGGTGGATAGACACCGTGCGACGCGGGCAAGTTCCAGAGCTTCTTCTGGAGAGTCCTGTCAACCGAACGCTTGAAAGTTCATCGGCTAACGATTAACCGTGTGCATCGAGGCTTCGGGGTAGCGCGCGCCGGCGGCGACGCCGGGTCGTGCGATCTCGTTGATGCGTCGGAGTTCATCGCGCGTGAGATCGATCTCTGCCGCGCGCGCGTTCTCTTCCAGATATTTTCTGCGCTTCGTGCCGGGGATGGGGACAACGTCTTCGCCCTGCGCGAGCACCCACGCGAGCGCGACCTGCGCGGGGCTAGCACCCTTCGCGGCGGCGATCTCTGTAACTCGCTCGACGAGTCGGATGTTGTGCTCGAAGTTCTCGCCCTGGAAGCGCGGCGCGTTGCGTCGGTAGTCGCCTTCGGGGATGTCTTCGGGTCGCTTGAACTGTCCCGTCAAAAAGCCGCGACCAAGCGGACTGTAGGCGACGAAGCCGATGCCTAATTCACGACAGGTCGGCAAAATCTCCGCTTCAACGTCGCGCGTCCACAGAGAGTATTCAGTTTGCAGCGCGGCTATCGTGTGCACGGCATGTGCGCGGCGGATCGTCTCCGGCGCGGCTTCGGAGAGTCCGAGGTGGCGCACCTTGCCCTCTTCGACGAGCCGCGACATCGCGCCCACGGTCTCTTCAATCGGCACGGTCGTGTCCACGCGGTGCTGGTAGTAGAGATCAATCGTCTCGACGCCGAGACGTCTGAGCGAAGCCTCGCAAGCCGAGCGGACGTATTCGGGCTTGCCGTTGACGCCCAGGAACTCACCATTCTCGCCGCGCACGTTGCCGAACTTGGTGGCGAGCACCACCTCCGCGCGTCGTCCCTTGATGGCACGACCGACCAGCTCCTCGTTCTTGAACGGTCCGTACATGTCCGCCGTGTCGAGGAAGTTGATGCCGAGATCGAGCGCGCGATTGATCGTCGCGATGGATTCCGCGTCGTCGCGCTCGCCGTAGAACTCGGACATGCCCATGCAGCCCAAGCCCAGAGCCGACACCGTCAAACCGCTTTTGCCTAATTGTCGTGTCTTCATCCTTCCCTCCTGATTTTCGATAAGAGGCAAAAGAGCAAGTGGACAGGATTAACAGGATTGACAGGATTCGGAAAGGAGAAGCTTTCGCACACCTACTCTTCTCAGTAATCCTGTCAATCCTGTTAATCCTGTCAAAGACCTGCCTGTACCCTCTTAACACTCCGACTTTGTTCGTCCTTTTCAATCCCGTTGACAGAAAAATATTGTGCCTGACGAAGCGTGCGCTCAGCCGACGCGCACCGTGAGCATCGAGATCGAGCCGCCGTCGAAGCCTTCTACTGGAAAGCTAATCTCATCCCCTTCCCTGCGCTGCGCGATGACGTAGAGCAGCGGCAGGTAGTGATCGGGCGTGGGCGCGCAGAGAGCCGCGTCGCGCCCCAGAGATTCGTAGTTGACGAGCGGCGCGTGATCGTTTGCTTCCAACAACTCGCGCGCACGCGCCTCGAAGCGCACAGCCCAGTCCAGAGGCTCGACCGGGTGGCGACCCCAGGCGTAGGCGTGCAGGTTGTGGACGAGGTTGCCGCTGCCGACGACGAAGACTCCTTCGTCGCGAAGTGGCGCGAGTCGCGCGGCGAGTTCGTAGTGGAACTGTGCTGGTTGAGTTTCGTCTATGCTGAGCTGCACGACGGGCACGTCCGCTTCGGGGAAGACATGTCGGAGCACAGACCACGCGCCGTGGTCGAGTCCCCAATGCGTGTCGAGTTCGACATTGACGGGCGCGAGCAGATCACGGACACGACGCGCGAGTTGCGTGTCGCCGGGCGCGGGGTACTGCACCTCGTACAGCTCGCGCGGGAAGCCGCCGAAGTCGTGGATGGTGCGCGGGTGCGTCTGCGCGGTGACGAGCGTCGCAGGCAGATACCAGTGCGCGGAGATGCACAGAACGGCGCGCGGGCGCGGCAACTCTCGCCCGACGCTCGCCCAGCCGTCCGTCCAACTGTTGCGCGCGAGCGCGTTCATCGGGTTGCCGTGCCCGAAGAAGATGGCGGGCATGGTCTCGGTCATCTCAGACACTCCCGTAAGGACAATCAGGCGAGAAGGCGGCGCGCGCCGCTCGTGCCCTGCTCTTTCGCGCTCATTCGGTTCGGGGAACGACACTACTATAACCCGGAAGTTGTGAGGCGGCGAAAGGCGCTCGCCCGTCGAGATCAGCCTAGACACTGATCTCGACGGGCGGACGTGAGTTTCTTAATTTTGGTGTGGCGAGGGCGCGCGCGCGACTCAGGCGTGCGGCGCGGTCACGAGATTGCTCTTTTGATTCTTGCGCGCGGCGCGCCACTTGCCCGTGCCTTCACGGACGAGACTGTAGAGCGTGCGGCGATTCTCGTAGATCAGTTTCATCCACGCGCGCTTGCCCATCTGCGGGAAGTAGATGCCGTGGAAGAAGAGACGCGCGATGAGGTGTCCGGCGCGGTACTGGAACGACCTGTCCGCCAGCGACTCGACCACCTGCGCGTTTCGCTCCGGGCTGTAGGACAACTCCCACGCGCGCTTGGTCTCAGCCTTCGCCTCCTCAATCGTCATCTTCAGAGGCGCGTGCGCCATGACGAAGGGTGCGAAATCCAACCAGTGTTTGGGGCGCGCGAGCCGCCCGGCTTTTGCCAGACGGTCGTAGAGCGGCGTGGCGGGGAACGGCGTGAGCTGACCGAAGACGGGAAGACCGGGGGGCCACGAGCGTATCTCTCTGAGCGTGCGCTCGGCGACGCCCGTCGTGTCGTTGTCCATCCCGAAGATAAACGAGGTGATGGCGTAGATGTCGCGGCGCGCTAAACGATCCAGCACGACGCCGTACTCGCCCGGCTTGCTGAAGTTCTTGTTCACGTCAGCCATGTTCGCCGGGTCAATGGACTCCATGCCGATAAAGACCCACTTGCCGCCGGACTCTGCGATCAAGTCAACGAGTTCTTCGTCGCGCAAAAGGTTCGCGCTGATCTGCGCGACCCACGGCAGTTGCGCCTCAGCCGCGATGATGTCTCTGAGAAGCGACTTCGTGCGCTTGACGTTGATGGCGAGGTTGTCGTCTATGAAGAAGACGGCGATCTGCCC
Organism: Acidobacteriota bacterium; assembly: GCA_032230165.1. Classification (GTDB taxonomy): domain Bacteria; phylum Acidobacteriota; class Blastocatellia; order Pyrinomonadales; family Pyrinomonadaceae; genus JAIVGV01. The sequence goes on from JAVXVR010000514.1 coordinate 3,142, forward strand.
GCGCTCGCGGCGTGCGCGCTCCTTGAGTCGGAGCAGTTCTTCGACGACCGATTCGTTCGTGCGGAAGCGGATCGAGTCGCCGAAAAATCCCGTGACAGTGCAGAACTCGCAGCCGTAGGGACAGCCGCGCCCCGTCTCAATCGGCACGACGTGGAACGACCCCCATCCTGCGCCGAGTTTGCCTAAGACCGGCTTCAGGAATCCGGGGACGAGACTGAACTGTTCAATCGGGAGAGACTCCCAGGGGATGTGCGGGTAGGGTTGCAGGCTCGGCTTCTTGTCCAGACCCTTCGCGTCGCGCTCCGGCTGATAGACTTCCTTCAGCTCCCCGCGCGCCGCGTCTTCGACGATCAAGTGCCACGTCTCGTCAGCCTCGCCTAAGGCGACGGCGTCGGCGTGGCGCGGTTCGCCGTCGCGGCCCAGAGCCTCGTCGGGGCATTCTGTGACGTGCGGTCCGCCCATCACGACTTTAATGCCTGCGGCGCGCAGCGCGTCGGCGAAGCGGTAGGCGCGCGCGACCATGCGCGTCATCGCCCCGATGCCGACGAGCCCGACGCCCTCTTCGCGCGCGTATTGCACCAACTCGTCTTCGGTCATCGCGCGCGCGTTGCCGTCGATCAGGATCACCTCGTGACCGGGCGGCGTGAGCGATTGCAGCAGGAACATCCAGAGGTGGGGCATGAAGTTGCGCGTCACGCCGTTGTCCGGGTTATAAAGCAAAATCTTCATAGAGGTTTTTCCGACTCTGAGTTTGGTGATTAAGCCGGGGGCGGCGTGGAGGCTTGACGAATTCGAGCCACTCGTAAACTGCGGGGCGCAGTATAACACGCCCTCTTGGATTGTGATAACGCGGCGCGAAGCGGTCGGTGTCCTGAATGTGTGTTACCGCACGCCATCGCCGGACGTTTACGCGGCGTCTGGAAGTCCCGAACACACTATTCGGACGTTACCGCGACGCGTAACCCGGGTTTTACTGCGACCCTGAGGGTTCCGGCGTGGCGCGAGGCGCGAGCCCCGCGCGGCATCTTCGCCGCCGTAGCGCGTCAGGGGGCGACGCGCACGGCGACGTGATCCTCGCCCGCGTAGCGCATGTTGACGCGCGCGGACTTGCCCGTGGCGTCGAGCGTAAAGACGGCTCTGCCGTCGGCGAGCGGGAAGTAGAACTCTGTGGGCGAGAGCGGGATGAGACCGGCGACGTACTGCTGTTTGATCTCCGCCGTGAGGTAAGGGTAGTCCGGCTCTTTATAGACTTTGAGGATTCTGCTATCAGCCATCTTGTAGTCGCCGACGAGCGCGGCAAACTGCTCCGCGGTGAGCGTCGCGAGTTTCCCGCGTACGGGCAGATCATAAGACTTGCCGAAGACTATCGCCGTCACGTCGCGCACGATGCGAGCCATCGGCGCGCGGTCGAGGTTCGAGAAGATGACGATGGTCACGCGGTCTGCGGGAAACTTGCTGAACTGCGAGGTGTAGCCGGGGAGCGCGCCCGTGTGGCGCAGACGCTTGCGCTCGAACATCGTGTCTGTCATCCAACCGTAGCCGTAAACATCCAAGCCGGGCTTGAAGACTTCCGCCGCTTCCCAACCGGGAACAAACTTGCTGCCGTCCATGATCCGGCTCCAGCGCAGCAGATCGTCGAGCGTGCTGTAGAGGCAGCCGTCGGCGGAGGCGGGCGTGAGCGCGAGTTGCTCGGCTTTCGTCAGGCGGCGGTCGTAGAGTTGCACGCGCGCCTTCAGATGACCGGCGGTGAGCGGATAGCCGGGAAGCATCTTCTCCCAGCCGATCTCGCCGAAGGTGTAGCCGTTGGCGATGTTCTTCGGCAGCTCGCCGTAGCCGACGACGCCCGTGTGCTTCAAGCCCGCAGGTCGGAGCACCATACGGTTGAGCACTTCGGCGAACGGATGGTGGGCGGCGGCGGCGATGACGTAGCCGAGGATGATGTAGCCCGTGTTGCTGTAGTGAAACTTCTCGCCGGGCTTAAAATCGAGCGGTCGCGTTTTGGCGTCCTCGACGATGGCGTCGGTGACGTTCGGGCGCGACATGAACTCCATGTACTTGTCCGAGCCGAGTTCGAGTCGCTCCTCATAATCAGGGATGCCCGACTCGTGGCGCATGAGGTTCTGCACCGTGACGGGCTGCCACGCCGCCGGACAGTCCTTCAGGTACTTGCAGATCGAATCTTCGAGACGGAGTCGCCCCGCGTCGCGCAGCTTCAACGCCGCCATCGAGGTGAACATCTTCGTCAGCGAAGCGATCTGGTGGCGCGTCTCCGGCGTGTAAGGGATGCGACGCTCAACGTCGGCGAAGCCGTAGCCTTTGCGCAAGATGATCTCATCACCCTTGGCGACGAGCACCGCGCCGCTGAAGCGTCCCATCTCCGTCCTGATCGAGAGATACTCGTCGAGGGCGCGACCCGTGTCGTTCGTCTGACCTGAAGCCAGCGAAGTTAAGGAAACGGACGCGAGTAAGAGTAGCAGGACGACGCGCGGGCTGACGATTCGCATAGACGGGCTCTAGACTCCTTATCAATGAGGGAGATGTTTGGCGGGTTCGTAATGTTTCAAAAAAACGCTTGACTCTGACGTTGCGTCAGGCTTTAGGCTGCGAAGCGTGGAAGGAGGAAGCCGATTGAACGGAGCACACGCAGGGCTGTACCGGGCGAGCGAGTTCGCGCGCGCGGCGGGCGTGACGGTGCGCGCCTTGCACCACTACGACCGGCTCGGACTGCTCAAGCCGACGCGGCGCACGGCGTCGGGCTACCGCCTCTACAGCGAGCAAGACTTCGCGCGCTTGCAGCAGATCGTGACGCTCAAGTTCATCGGCTTCTCTCTGAAACAGATCAAGGACGTGCTCGAACGGGACTCGCACGATCTCTCGACGACGCTCCGCATCCAGCGCATCATCCTGCTGGAGAAGGGGCGACAGGTCGAAAGCGCCGTGCACGCCATAGAGGAGGCGGAGAGCCTGCTCGCGCGTGGGGGCAAGCCCGGACGTGAAGCGTTCGCAAAAATAATCGAGGTGATAGAGATGCAGAACAACACAGACTGGACGAAGAAGTATTACTCGAAAGAGGCGCAAGCGAAGATCGCCGAGAGGCAGCAGACCATCCCGCGCGAGACAATCGAGCAGGGTCAGCGCGACTGGATGACGCTCATCGCGGAGGTCGAGGCGGCGGTCAAAGAGGGCGTCGATCCCGCGAGCGAGCGGGCGCAAGGGTTAGCCGCGCGCTGGTCGGAGTTGATCCGTGGGTTCACGGGCGGCGACCCGGAAATTCAGAAGGGGCTGAACAAGATGTACTCCGACCCGCAGTGGAGCGCGCCGTTCCCGAAGCCCTACAGCGACGAGGCGGGCGCGTTCATCATGCAGGCGATGGAGCGGAAGAAAGGTTGAAAGTTGAAAGTTGAAAGTTGAAGGTTGAAGGTTGAAGGTTGAAGGTTCAAGGATGAAAGCGTGATCGCTCAAGTCGAGCCGTCATGCTTTCATCCTTCCGCCTTCCGTCCACGTCCTTGCTTTTCCCCGCCGCTCCGACAATCATCTCGGCGGTGCGTTTCCCTTTCGACATTCCACCAGAGCGAGAGTTCGACGCGGTCGGCTTCGGCTTAAATGCCGTCGATCATCTCGTCGTCGTGCCCGCGTACCCTGCGTTCGACACGAAGACGCGACTGCTTGAGCACACAACGAGCGCGGGCGGGCAGACCGCCACGGCATTGGTCGCGCTCGCGCGACTCGGCGCGCGCACGGCATACGCCGGACGCTTCGGCTCTGACACGGAAGGTCGCTTCGGGCTGCAAACTCTGCGCGACGAAGGCGTGGACGTGGAGCGCGCCGAAATGGTCGAGGGCGCGCGCACGCAAGTCGCCTTCATCATCATCGAAGCGCGCACGGGCGAGCGCACGATCATCTGGGACAGAGACGAGCGACTCGCCTACAGCGAAGCGGAAGCCCCGACCGACTTCGCCGCGCGTGGTCGCGTCCTGCACCTCGACGCGCACGATCCACCAGCATGCACGGTGTTAGCACGTGAGGCTCGCAGCAACGGCACGATCG
>JAVXVR010000624.1:0-3054 GCA_032230165.1 Acidobacteriota bacterium
ACTCTCAGTGCCGAAAGGCGCGCGCCCCTTGCGCGTGCTGGCGCGACCGTTGACCTCGCCCGCGAGGTTGACTTGCCCGTTGATGCGATAGATGCCGCCGATGCCGTAGAGCAGCACGTCGTTCTGCGTGAAGAGCTGCGTGGGGGCAGTCAGGATGCCTAGCCCCAGGTTGCCGAAGAGGTTCAGACGATCATCTCGCCCGAATTTCTTGCCCGCGAGGATCGTGCCGAAGGCGTTGGTCTGGTTGACGCCTAGCCCACGCGCCTGATTCGAGTTCGGCAAGTCCATGCCGAAGCGGAAGCCGAGCGAGGGCGCGTGCCGTGTCTCAGCGCGCAATTTGATCTTGGTCGAGAGACGGAAGTCGCCCACGTCGTTCGTACTGCCCCCGGCAAAGGCGCGCGGGATGGGCGGATTCGCGGTCGCGGAGTTGACGCTCAGGAAATTCTGTATGACGCCCTCGATCTGAAACTCGACGTTCGGCGAGAGACCGACGTTGACGCCGACCACGCCGACGCGCGTCATGTCGCCTCTCAGCCCCGACGCGGGAAATTTCGCGTCCTGCAAGAAATCCATCCCGACCTGCAAGCGCACAGTGCCCGGCGGGATGATGTCCACGTCCTCCGTGATGAGCGGACGCTGCTGCGCCGAGACCGCCGAAGCGATAAAGAGAGCGAACGCGAGCGTCGCGCCGAGTCGTAAGAGAATTTGACGTCTGAAGATCATGCTTGTTAGTCGGGGCGGCTGAATCTTCGCGGGGCGGCGTCGTCTCATTTCGATTAAACTAGCCGCCGCCACGCCAGCCGGATTGTAGTTGCAGCCTCGCGGCAGCGTCAACCATCCGCCCGTTGCTTTGGCAGATTGTTTTTTTGCGGCTGCGGATTTTTGGAAGAAACGGGCGGGCAGGCGCGTCGAACGTGGGTAGCTTTGATAACGCGGAGGGACGGATGGAGCAGTTCGCCGTGATGACTGAGGAGCGCGCGGGCGCGCACATCATTGAGTCGTGCCAGCAAGGCGACCGCGAGGCGTTCCGCGCGCTCTTCGAGGCTTATAAGGATAAGGTCTATTCGATTGCGCTCTACTTCTTCGGCGGCGACGAAGCGCTCGCAGCGGACGTGACGCAACAGGTCTTTCTCAAACTCTTTACGCGCATCTCGCAGTTCCGGCGCGAGTCGGAGTTCACGACGTGGCTCTACCGCCTGACGACGAACGCCTGCATTGACGAGCAACGCCAACGGCGGCGACTCAACCAGCTCGGCGAAGTCGCTGCGTCGTCTTTGCCGCGCGCGCGTGGCGTCGCGGAGGATCGGCTCATGCGGCTCGAAGCTGGTGACGCGGTGCGCGACGCGGTCGCTGCGCTCAAGCCGAAACTGCGGATCGCGATCCTGCTCAAATATTTTGACGAGCTTTCTTACGCGGAGATCGCCGACGCGCTCGGCTGCTCGCAGGGGACGGTCGCTTCGCGCCTCAATCGCGGCCACAAAATTCTCGCGCGCAGGCTCGGTCACCTGCGCGGCTCGTTGTTTCGAGAGACTTGAGAGTGCTTAAGAGAGAGTTGAGGGAGTTAATAATCATCATGTTCGGTCGGCACTTTAGCAGAGAACTTTCAGCCTATGCCCACGGCGAGATGTCGGACGCCGCGTCGGCGCGTGTCGCATCGCACCTCGCAGACTGCGCGCGCTGCCGCGACGAGTTCGACGCGGTGAAGTTCGGCATACGGCTCGCCGAGAGCTTGCCGCCTCGCCACGCCCCCGCCGCGCTGTGGGACGGGATCGAAAACGCGCTCGCCGCAAGGTCGGCGCATCACGCGAAGCCGACACAGGAAATCACTATTGAGCCGCGACGCGCGACGCGCGACGACGACTGGCGTGCGGGTCTCACCGCCCATTGGCTCGCGGGCTGGCGGCGTGCGTTAGTCATCTGCTCGCTGCTCGTCCTCCTCGCGGGCGCGGGCGCGCTCTGGCTCTATCTCGGCGCGACGCGCACGGCGTGGGAGGTGGCGAGTCTGGCGGGCGAGCCGACGGTCGAACGCGGTCGGATCGGGAAGGGCGGGCGGCTCTCGGTCGGCGAGTGGCTGGAGACGGACGCATACTCGCGCGCGGAGTTGCAGGTCGCCAACATCGGACGGATCGAGATCGATCCCGATACGCGTCTGCGTCTCGTCGCGACGAAACTCTCTGAGCACCGCATCGAGTTGGCGCACGGGCGCATGAGCGCGCGCATCTGGGCTCCGCCGCGCCTCTTCTTCGTTGATACACCCTCGGCGGTCGCGGCTGATTTGGGTTGCGCCTACACGCTCGAAGTTGACGACACGGGGCGCAGTCTCCTGCACGTCACTTCCGGCTGGGTCGCGCTCGAAGCGAAGGGGCGCGAATCTATGGTGCCGACGGGCGCGTCGTGCGTCACACAGCCGGGCGCGTCTCCGGGCACGCCGTTCTTCGAGGACGCGAGCGGAGAGTTTAAGGATGCGCTCTCACGCTTCGACTTCTCCGGCGGCGGGGCGGACGCGCTCTCAATCCTGCTCAAAGAAGCACGCCCGCGCGACACGCTGACGCTCTGGCATCTGCTCTCGCGCACCTACGGCGACGACCGCGCCCGCGTCTATGAGAGGCTCATGCAGCTCGCGCCGCCGCCCGCGAATGTCACGCGCGAAGGCGTGCTCTCGCTCGACCGGCGGATGATCGATGCCTGGAAAGACGCGCTCGAAGCGAACTGCTTCGACGTGAAGTGCAGTTTCGCGCGGGGCGCCTGGCGGAATTTCAAGGGGTGGCTGCAAAAGCACACCGCCGGGCAGTAGTGGCTGGCGCTCTGGCTGATGTAGAGTAATCATCACGCCGTCGGTCTTCGGAGGGTGAGGTTGGTACGCAAAATCATCAAATGGGTCGTCATCGCTGTCGCGCTTCTTTTCGTCGGCGCGCAGTTCGTCCCGACTGGAATGAGCAATCCACCGGTTGACCCTTCACGCACCATCGAGTCGCGCCTGCGCGTCACGCCCGAAGTTGAAGCGATCCTCGCACGCTCGTGCAATGACTGTCATACGCAGCAGACGCGTTATCC
>JAVXVR010000009.1:0-7223 GCA_032230165.1 Acidobacteriota bacterium
GTCGATCTCCTCATCCTCGGCGACGGCTACACGGCGCGCGAGCAAGTGAAGTTCGAGCGCGACGCGCGTCGGCTCGTCGAAGTTCTGTTCTCGACCTCGCCTTTCAAGGAGCGGCAGCGCGACTTCAACGTCTGGGCGCTCGCGCCCGCAGCGTTCGAGTCGGGCGTCTCGCGCCCTTCGAGCGGGATTTACCGCGACTCGCCTGTGGGCGCTTCATACGACGCCTTCGGCTCGGAGCGCTACGTCCTGACGTTCGACAACCGTGCCTTTCGCAAAGTCGCGCAGTTCGCGCCCTACGAGTTCGTCGAGATCATCACGAACAGCCGGACTTACGGCGGCGGCGGGATACACAACCTCTACTCGACGGTCGCGGCTGATAGCGCGTGGGCTGATTACGTCTTCGTCCACGAGTTCGGTCATCACATCGCCGGGCTCGCAGATGAGTACTACACCTCCTCGGTCGCGTATCTGCCCTCGACCAATCGCGTCGAGCCTTGGGAGCCGAACGCGACGGCACTGCTCGATCCCGCGAATTTGAAGTGGAGAGATTTAGTTCTGCCCGACACGCCCCTGCCGACGCCGTGGGGCAAGGATGAGTTTGAAAAATATTCGCGCGAGATTCAGGCGAGGCGTGGACGTATCAGGAGCGAGAAGCGACCCGAAAGTGTCATGGACGCGCTCTTCCGCGAGGAGTTGCAGCACGAGGCGCAGATGCAGGCGGGAGAGAAGTACCGCGACCGTGTCGGCGCGTTCGAGGGCGCGAACTACGAGGCGCGCGGCTACTACCGCCCGCAGCTCGACTGCATCATGTTCTCGCGCACCACGCGCTTCTGCGCCGTCTGCCGCCGCGCCATCGAGCGGGTCATAGATTTTTACTCACGCGGATGACGTTGGCGTAGAACGCCATCCATAGCGGTCAGCGCTTGAAGGAAATCTATCCCGTCCTCGCCGAGTAGGTACGCGATCCGACGTTACTGCCTGGGGCGGCGCGACCAAGCGCGTCGCTACTCTGTCCGCACCTCGTCCGGCTCTGGATCGATCTCAAACTGAACCGCTTGAATTTCCCTGACGCCGAGCAGCCACGCCTTTGCGATCCTATGTCCGCCATCCATCAAATAACCTTCGGCTGACAAGATGATCGGGTGGGACAGATCAGCCTCATAGATGCGTTTGGCGTGAGCGGCTACGGCGCGACAAGTCGGCGGGGTGCTCTCGTCGAACCAACAATTCTGGTCAAACTCTGCGACGGTCTCTATTAAAACAGACTTGACCGGAAGCCGACTCGCGTGTTGCCAGAGTCGTTCTGAGTACCAGACATATCGCCCGTTCGGCGTTAAGCGTGAATGTTTCTCTGCCACGCCGCAATTCTAGCCCACACGTCCCACGACTGATGAATAATTGTGATCGTTTTGTGCGAGACGTACTAATAACTAAAGTTCCGCCGACCATCTGCTAAAGTCCGAAAACGACTTTTCGCACAGTAAACATGCGCCTTCCGCGCGCGTCGTTGAAATCGAGTGTCGCGCGCGCGTCGCGTCGCGCCGGGTCAAACTCATTTAATCGGCGCGGAAATAAATAAAGACGCTTGCCCTCCGACAAAAAATTCAGTAAAAACTAAATCACCAAAAAGCAGTTTCGTGATCGGGCATTAACCGGGTCGGGCGCGTTGCACTTGAACGCGCGCGCATACGTCCGTCAAGCAGGAATGATGTGGCAAGTAGTCCGCGCAAGTCGTGACGCTAACGTGACACAGCCTTATCTATCCTGCGACAGCCTTCGGCTAGAAACGTCGCGCCGGTAAGTCGCTAGGGACGAGCATGCCGCAAATTTTTCACCGCAGCACGAACACGCTGGCGAAGCTCTCGATCTTCGGCGGGCTCTTCATTCTGGCTTTCGCGGCGTGGGCGCTTGCTGAGATCAACCGCTCTTCGTGGAATACGGGTGCGTTCGTTGAGCGCGAGCAGCCCGTGCAGTTCTCGCACAAGCACCACGTCGGCGACGACGGGATTGATTGCCGCTACTGTCACACCTCGGTCGAGACCTCGAACATCGCCGGGATGCCGCCGACCAAGACCTGCATGAACTGCCACTCGCAGATTTTCAACGACAGCCCTTACCTTGAGCCTGTGCGACAGAGCTGGAAGACGAACCAGCCCATCGAGTGGACGCGCGTCCACGACCTGCCCGACTACGTCTATTTCAACCACTCGATCCACGTCAACAAAGGCGTCGGCTGTTCCACCTGCCACGGTCGCGTGGACGAGATGCCGCTCGTCTATCAGTACGCGAGCTTGCAGATGGAGTGGTGCCTCGAATGCCACCGCGAGCCGGAGCGTTTCTTGCGTGATCGCAAGGACATCTTCAACATGAAGTGGCGACCGGAGAACAAGACGAAGGACGAGATCGCGTTCGGGCTTGAAAAGAAGAAAGAGTACAACGTTAGGCACAAAGCGATCTTGCAGAGTTGTTCGACGTGCCACCGCTAGGGCGGCGCGCGCTAGAAGTTTCGTCAAAGTCAGATGCACATTAAGGACACTCTCCCCGAACTCTATCAGATCAGGAAGCCTCTCAAGCGCGAGGAGGTGCAAGCCCGACTCGCGTCCAAACGCGGGAAGGAATACTGGCGCAGTCTCGAAGAACTGGCACAGACGCCGGAGTTCGAGGACTTGCTCCACCGAGAATTCCCGCGTCAGGCTGCGGAGTGGGACGCGGACGACGAGGTCGGTCGCCGCACCTTCATCAAGCTGATGGGCGCGTCGCTCGCGCTCGCCGGACTCACCACCTCGTGCGTCTATCAGCCGCCCGAAACGGTCGTACCCTTCGTGCGACAGCCGGAAGACTTGGTTCCGGGTAAGCCCCTCTTCTTCGCCACCGCGATGCCCTCGGCGACGGGCGCACTGGGTCTGCTTGCACGCAGCAACGAAGGTCGCCCGACGCACGTCGAAGGCAATCCCGACCATCCGACGAGCGGCACGCCTGAGAGACCCGAAGGTCAGCGCGTCGCTTCAACCGATCTCTTCGCGCAAGCCTCGATCCTCGGACTCTACGATCCCGACCGCTCGGAGACGATTCGCAATCGCGGCGAAGTCCGTCCCTACACGGCGTTTCTCGCGGAGGTGCGCGCGCGCCTCGAAGAGTTGAAGTCGCGGCAGGGCGCGGGGCTCAGATTCTTAACCGAGACCGTCACGTCGCCGACAGCCGCCGCGCAGTTGCGCGACATCCTGAAAGCTTTCCCCGCCGCGAAGTGGCACAGCTTTGAGCCTGTGGGCGGAAACGCCGCGACGGTCGGCGCGATGATGGCTTTCGGCGAGCCTGTCCAGACCATCTACCGCTTCGACCGCGTGGAGCGCGTGCTCTCGCTCGACTCGGATTTTCTCGCCGCCACAGGCGCGAACAATCGCTACGCGCGCGACTTCATCTCGCGCCGCCGCGTCGTCGAGGGTCAGACGACGATGAACCGCCTCTACGCCGTCGAGACGACGCCGACGAACACAGGGATGAAGGCGGATCACCGCTTCACCGTGCGACCGAGCGAGATGCAGCCGTTCGCGCAGGCATTAGCCGCCGCGCTCGTCGTCGCGGGCATCAGCGCGCCGACCGGAGCGGTTGCGCACGCCGACAAGATCGGCGCGATTGCGAAAGACCTGCAATCGTCGCGCGGCAAGTCAATCGTCATCGCGGGCGACTACGCGCCGCCCGCCGTCCACGCGCTCGCGCACGCGATGAACGCCGCGCTCGGCAACGTCGGTCAAACCGTCGTCTATACCGATCCGATTGACGCGAACCCGGTCGATCAGATCGAATCTTTGCGCCAGCTCGTCGCTGACATAGACGCCGGGCAGGTCGAGATGCTCGTCATGGTCGGCGGCAACCCGGTCTATAACGCGCCCGCCGATCTCGCGTTCACGAAAGAGCGGCTCGACCGTGTCAAAGCGACGGACGGTCGCGACGGGCTGCGCATACACCTCAGCCTCTACTACGACGAGACCTCGGAGCTGTCGCACTGGCACGTGCCGGAGACGCACTATCTTGAATCATGGTCGGACGCGCGCGCACACGACGGCACAGTCTCGATCATCCAGCCACTGATCGCGCCGCTCTACAAAGGTCGGACGGTTCACGAATTCTTAGCCACGTTCGGCGACGCGCCAGAAAAGTCGAGCTACGACATCGTGCGCGGCTACTGGCAGACGCAAGTAACGGGCGACTTCGAGTCGCAATGGCGCAAGGCTGTGCATGACGGCGTCGTCCCGAACACGGCGGCGAAAGAGAAGACGGTCGCGGTGCGCGGCGACTTCGCGAGCCAGTTGCAACAGCAGACGCCGCAGGCTTCCGCCTCTCAGCTTGAAATTGTTTTTCGCCCCGACCCGACGATCTACGACGGTCGCTACGCGAACAACGGTTGGCTGCAGGAGCTGCCGAAGAATCTAACGAAGCTGACGTGGGACAATGCGGCGCACATCAGCCCGCGCACGGCGCAGGAGCGTTTCGGCTTCGACGAGAACCACCTGACGTACAAGGGCAAAGAGCTGATGAATCCAGTCGTCAAGCTCACGCTCGCGGGTCGCAGCGTGGAAGCGCCCTTGCTCGTGCAGCCGGGGCAGCCCGATGGCGTCGTCACCGTTCATCTTGGCTACGGTCGCACAATGGCGGGCAAGGTCGGCTCGACGACGCTCGATAAGACCGTCGGCTTCAACGCCTATCAGCTTCGTCAATCAAACGCGATGTGGTGGGCGGCGGGCGCGGACGCGGTTTTGACGGGCGAAGATTACCAACTCGCGCTCACGCAGATTCACTTCCAGATGGAGGGGCGCGAGATCGTCAAGAGCGCGACGCTCGATGAATATTTGCGCGGGGAGGGTCAACCGAACGACGAGCGCGCGGGCGCAGGCGAGGGCGGCGCGCCCGTCGAGTCCCCACAGGGCGAGCACGAAGTCGCGAACCCGGAGACGCAAAAAGAGCCGGGTCCGAAAGACACGCTCTACACCGGCTACGACTACAACGGCTACAAGTGGGGCATGGCGATTGACACGACCGCGTGCGTCGGCTGCTCGACGTGCGTCGTCGCCTGTCAGTCGGAGAACAACATCGCCGTTGTCGGCAAAGAGCAGGTCACGCGCGGGCGCGAGATGCACTGGCTCAGAGTTGACGCCTACTTCAAAGGCTTGGCTGAGAACCCCGACGGCGTCTATTTCATGCCCGTGCCGTGCATGCACTGCGAGAACGCGCCGTGCGAGCCTGTGTGTCCCGTGAACGCGACCGTCCACGACGCAGAGGGCACGAACAACATGGTCTATAACCGCTGCGTCGGCACGCGGTATTGTTCGAACAACTGCCCGTACAAGGTGCGCCGCTTCAACTTCCTGCTCTATCAGGATTTCAACACGCCTTCTCTGAAGTTGATGCGCAACCCCGAGGTCTCCATTCGCTCGCGAGGCGTGATGGAGAAGTGCTCCTACTGCATCCAGCGCATCCAGTCGGCGAAGATCGAGTCGGAGAAGGAGGGGCGGCAGGTGCGCGACGGCGAGATCGTCACAGCCTGTCAGGCGGCGTGCCCGACCGAGGCGATCATCTTCGGCAACCTGAACGACAAGGGAAGTCGCGTCGCCAAGCTGCAAGCCGAGCGTCGCAGCTACGGACTTCTGGCGGAGTTGAACACGCGCCCGCGCACGAGGTATCTCTCCGCGCTGCGCAACCCGAACCCGGAGATTCAAGGGACGTAAGCGATTCGAGAGCTGTAGATTCGAGGGGACTCGGAAGAGGACTGTTATGTCGAGCCGCAAGATTGACGAGCCACACGACTGGACGGGCGACATCCACACGACGCCGAACCCCGTCATCCAGCCGGGTCACACCTTCGGCTCGGTGACGGACAAGATCAGCGCGCTCGTCTTGAAGAGACGCACGCCTCTCGGCTGGTGGATCGGCTTCGGCATCTCTTTCCTGATGACGAACATGCTGATGATGACGATCACCTACCTCGTCTTCACAGGCATAGGCATCTGGGGCAACAACCAGCCGGTCGGCTGGGCGTTCGACATCATCAACTTCGTCTGGTGGATCGGCATCGGTCACGCGGGCACTTTGATCTCCGCGATCCTTTTGCTGCTCCGTCAGAACTGGCGCACCTCGATCAACCGCTTCGCCGAGGCGATGACCTTGTTCGCCGTCGCGAGCGCGGGTCTCTTCCCGCTGCTCCACACGGGGCGACCGTGGCTCGCGTACTGGTTGTTCCCCATCCCAAACACGATGAACGTCTATCAGAACTACCGCAGCCCCCTGATGTGGGATGTGTTCGCCGTCTCGACCTACGGGACGGTCTCCGCGCTGTTCTGGTACATCGGTCTCATCCCCGACTTCGCGACCTTGCGCGACCGCGCCAAGAATCGCGCCTTCCAGATCGTCTATGGAATGCTCGCGCTGGGCTGGCGCGGCAGCGCGCGCCACTGGCATCGCTACGAGACGGCATATCTACTGCTCGCCGGACTCGCGACGCCGCTCGTGCTCTCCGTCCACACCATCGTCAGCTTCGACTTCACCGTCGGCATCATTCCCGGCTGGCACGCCACGATCTTCCCGCCCTACTTCGTCGCGGGCGCGATCTACGCGGGCTTCGCGATGGTGCTGACGTTGACGATCCCGCTCAGAAAGTTATACGGACTTGAAGACTTCATCACGATGCGACATCTGCGCAACTGCGCGAAGATCATGCTGGCGACGGGCCTCATCGTCGCCTATGGCTACATGATGGAGGCGTTCACAGCGTGGTACAGCGGGAACCAGTATGAAGGCTTCATGATCAAGAATCGCATCTGGGCGGGACCCTACCGCTCGATCTACTGGCTGCTCATCTTGTGCAACGTGCTCGCCGTGCAGGTGCTCTGGTCGAAGCGCGCGCGCCATAGCACGCTCGTCCTGTTTATCGTCGCTATGTTCGTCAACGTCGGCATGTGGTTGGAGCGCTTCGTCATCATCGTGACGAGCTTGCACCGCGACTTCGTGCCCTCTTCGTGGGGCATGTACCGCCCGACGATCTTCGACTTCTCGATGTTCTTCGGCACCATCGGAATGTTTTTGATGTTGATGTTCCTCTTCATACGCTTCCTCCCGATCATCTCGATCTTCGAGATGCGCACGATCCTGCCGCAGGCGGCGGTGGACGAGGAAGCATTAGAGTCGTGAGTCTGGAGTCTGGAGTCTGGAGTGAAAATGTTTTATTCGTT
>JAVXVR010000049.1:0-8399 GCA_032230165.1 Acidobacteriota bacterium
AGATAGGCGAAGTAGCGGCGCAGGTTCACGTACTTCCATTCGGGATCACTGCTTATCGTGCGCGCGCCCCACAGGCGGAAGCCCCGCCCCTCGAAGAAGCGGAAGCAGTTGATGCCTTCGGGGTTCAAGACTTCCTGCTGCGCCTTGTTGAGCAGACGCTCGAAGCCGAGCGCGAGGTTGACGACCTCGTTCGCGGGCGCTTTATAGACGGCGCGCTGCACGTCGTTGCGCGCGTAGATGCCGGAGACGAAACCCGAAGGCGGCAGGTTAATCTCGGAGTTGGTCACGGGATCGAGCACGCGCACCCAGGGGTAGTAGAGCGCGGCGTAGGACGAATCCAACTTGCCACGCATGTCGCGCACTTCGGAGATCGCCTGACCTTCGCCGCTGTCGAGGACGGCGATGCGGTAGCGCATCCGCTCGGCGTGCGAGATGAGCGCGTGCGTCGTGGCGTCAACCTGCGCCTTGCCCGCGTCGTTGAGCGACGAGTAGCCTGCGGTCGAGCCCGGCGCGGCGACGATGGAGATGTCCTCCAAGTCCTCGAACGCCTTGAGCCCGAACTTGGCGTTCGTGCCCGCGTCAACGTTGCCCTCGTACTCGGCTGAGGTCGGCAGTTGTCCGTCGCTGCCGCCCGCGAGCAGCAGATCAATGGAGCGGTCGCCGTCGGTCGCTTCCGAGTTGTTGAGGCTGGCGGCGAGGTCTGGGTTGAGACCAGAGTTGATGAGCGTGTTGAGCAACTCGCGCCCCGTGTCAACGCCGTCGCCCGTGAGCACGACGATGGGGAGTTCCCTCGCCTGCGACATGCTGTTCGGGTTCTGCGCGAAGTAGTCAGGCAAAGAATCAGTCGCGCCGAATGAGTTGGTGTGGTTCGGATCGAACGCGATGTTGTCCCACACAGAGGTTGAAAGTCCGTCGGGCGACGCAACCGTGACGACGAGCGTGGCGATGCGTACTTCATGACCATTGGCGGGATCAAGCGCGGTCAGCCCAGACCCGCTCGCCGCGTTGAGGCGCAGGTCTGCGCTCGACTTCGGCGTGCTGATGCTGTTGCCCTGCGTGAAGCGCCATGTGCCCTCGTCGTGATCGAAGCGCGCGACATAGAAGCCGCCCGCGCCCGGCGGGCTATCCACGGGGCTCGTGAGATCGCCGATCCAGACCGTGTCGAACTCGCGCAGAGACTTCGTCGTGAGACTGCCGACCTTTCCCGCCAGAACGTTCTGACCGAGACGCACGGTGAGACGCACGCGCAGGTTGCCCGCCGCGCCGGGGAAGCGCGCGCGCACGAGGATCGAGCCCGCACGAGAACCCGTGCCCGGATCACTCGGCAGCCACGCGCGCGCGTGACCATCGGCGTAGAAGTCGCCAGTCTTGGCGAGCGTGTCGGCGGTGATGTCTGCGGATGGTCGCTCGTAGGGAGCAATGTCCGTGTCGGTCGCCGTGTCGGCGAGCGTGGAGCGGAAGATGCGCCCGACGTAGAGGCGTTTGCCGCCCTCCTCGAAGAAGGCGCGCACGGCGTGCCAGAGATAGTTGTGCCGCTCCGAACCATTGTAGACGAGCTGCTGCCGGTCGCCGTAGATGCGCTCGAACTCGACGAGGCTCGTGATGATGTCGGATTCGAGATCGACGGGTCCGTAGCGCGCCGCTCCGACGAAGCCCGTCGTCGTCGTGCTCACGCCTTCGATGGACTTGTTGCGAAAACTGACTTCTTCGACGTAAACACCGGGAGCGAGATATTCAGGCATGACTTCTCCTTCAGGGCGGCGAACCCGCCGGGGTGACAAGCAGCGCCGACGGCGACGCTGGCGGTGAAGAAAGAGCCGGGTCCACAGTTTTCAAGACCAGCTCACGACCGTATTGCAGTGTGACGCTCGACAGCTCCGTCCCGCCGACGCGATCACTCCATACTCGCGCGGGCGGCGCGCTCAGTTGTTCGAGCGTCGCGCGCAGATCGGGAATTTCGGGGACGCGCGCGCCGGAGGCGATCCCGACATAAGCCGCGCTGATAACAACGTCCCACTTCTGTTTGAAGAGCGACGGCGAGTGGGTTTCGGGTGGCGACTCGACAGGCGAGGCGACGGCGAAAGTCGGCGGCTGAGGGTACGGGAAGATGAGCGCGAGACTGCCGCGCGCGTCCGTGATGCCGCGCGCGACGAGTTCCCCTTCATAGCTTGCTTCAACCACAGCCCACGCGGCGGGCGCTTCCGCAGGCGCAGCCGCCGTGGCATCGCGTAGCTCTGCGCGGATGAGAGCCATGCCGGGCGGGGCACCTCGCGCGGTCGCGGAGTAGAGCGGGATGCTCGCGTGCGCTTGCGGCGAGGGCGGCGAAGTGTCGAGCGGCGAGACCCAGTTGAAGATGCCTCGCACGGGCAGATCGACTTCGAGACTGAAGGGCTGAAACCTGCGCTGCGTGTCAACGACTTCCATGACGTAAGTTTGCGGCGGCAGCAGATTCGTCTCCGTCCAGAAGTCTTCGTCGCCCGCGCCGAACTCAACTTCGCGCGAGAGTGCGGGCGCGTGATGCAGGACATAGATGCCCGAAGGGTTCGCGAGCATCTTCGCGCGGCGAGCGAGCGGCGTCCGCTTAGCGTAGATGGAAACGTCGAGACCTGAGCCGACGCGCAAGCCCGTCGCCGTATCGTGAAAAGTCACGCCGAGCGGCGCGGTCAACGTCAGGCGTTCGAGCACGCGGACGGGATTCATCAAAGGGTTCGGTGTCACGGCGTCACGACCTGTCCAGCGTCGAAGGCGCGCGTCTGCACGTCGCCTGCGGTCTCGTCAATCGGGATTTCAGACTCGATGATGATCATGCGCACGATGTATGTGACGGAAAGCGGCGGAGGCTGCTTGATCACGCTCCAGAGATTGTTCATGTCTTGCAGCGAGAGTGAGTCGAAGACGAGCTCGACCGCTTCGTGCGTGCGGAACACGTCGTGCTCCGGCGCATAGTTGTTCAAAAAACTCGCGGGCAGCACGGGCGAGTCCTGCAAGGTGCGCAGAGCCCACGCGAGCAGACGCTGTTGTCGTCCCGCCGTCTTCGCCCAAGCGGTGAGCAGGTAGTTCAGATCGAGCGGGATCGGCGGGCGATACTTTCTGCCGTCCGCACCGATGGTCGGCGGCAGACTCCGCCGCGAGCCGTTGACGGCGATGCGGTAGAGGTAGAGCGAGACGCCCTCCTCCATCGGCGTCAGGAAATCTTTGACCTGATAAAGCTCGAAGCGCGCCCCTTCGAACTCCGACGGGCAAGCGTCGGCGAGCAGGCTGATGATCGCCTGCCCCGTCGCCGCTATCGCCTGATGTCTCGCCATCGCTTTTGCCTGCACCCGCCTGCTTGTAACTCAAACCCGCGGACTCGCCGCGACACAGCGTCGATTCTCACGACCAACGCTTGAGCCAACGGCGCACGCGGCGATGCTTGCCCGCGCCCGCGCCGCCCGTCTCGCCCAGATAGGGCTCGATGAAATGTCGAATCTCGTCGAGGTCTTTGAAGTAGCGACGCTCGCCGCCGGGGACGTGCGTGATGTGACCGTGCCACGCGGCGCGCTCGGCTTCCTCGGCAACCGAGTCGAGCCATAGTTTGACGATGAACGAATGCACTTGGGACTCGGTTAAGTCCATCTCGACATTTGCGCGAAACGTTGGGAAAGAGAAACGCTGACGGCGCGAGCGCGCCAAGCCTCCGCGGGCTTGAATCGAGCCCTTTCACGCGGACGATGGCGAGCGTGGGCAGATTACAGGTGGGCTGTACGGGCGGGCGTCTCGCGGGCGTCTCGCGGAGAGTCTTTGGGGAATTTTTTTCGCGGCGAAGGAGGGCGAGACTTCAAAGCGTCTGCCGCAACCGCAAGCGATCAGCTCTGGCGGTTGACGACGCGCGAGGCTTTCCGTTTGATCGTGCTCTCGACGGCTTGAATGTCTTGCTGGATGCGCCGCTGTGCATCGGCGACGATGTGCTGAAGTTGCCGCAGACGACCGAGGACTTCGGGCAGGGAGAGCGGCGCGGGTGCGCTCTCGCCCGTCGGCTCCGGCTCGGTCGGCACGGTCGGCACGGTCGGCACGGTCGGCGGTTCGAGTTGATCGGAGCGAATGCGCTGGTAAAGCTCGACCGTATGCCTGTCGGGCGCGACGTTCAACTCTTCGCTGAGCGCCGCCGCGCAACTCTCATACTGCCTGAGCGCCGCCGTGCGGTCGCCCGCGCGGTAGTGCAAAGACATCAACTGGCGGTGGGCGCGTTCGCGCGCGCGATCCTGGCGCAGCACGAGCGCGCCGTAATGCAGACCCGCTTCGTAGTCGTCGCGCGCGTCGCAATCGCTCATCAGCTTGTCGAGCATCAGCAGGTACATGTTCTGCAAACGCTCGCGCTCGAAGAGGCACCAGTCCTGATACCAGCCTTCGAGCAGGTCGCCGCGATAAAGCTCGACCGCCGCGCGCAATTCATCTCTCGTCTCGGCGACGAGTTGCGCGCCGCGCTGACCCCGCGCCGCCTCGAAGGCGTGCTCGAACCGCTCAACGTCGAGCCAGAACTCGACTCCTGCGTTGAGCTGCACCCAGTCGTGCCCGGCATGCAGCATCTCTTGTTCGTCGTCTTGACGCGCGGCGTGCGCGTCGAGCACGCCCTGCAAGTGCCAGAGCGATTGGCGCAGGTATTTTTTCGACTTCTCAGTCGTGGCGTCGCCCCAGAGCAGCGCGGCGAGCGCCTCGCGCGGGTGCGGGCGCGCGCGGTGGACTAACAGGTAGCAGAGCAGTTCTTGCGCCTTGCAGGCGTCGAGCTTCTCCAACTCGCGCCCGTCTCGCGCGGCGCTGAACTTGCCGAAGAGTCGAATTCTGAGGGCTGACATTTCCCGATACCTTTCCTTGATGAGGCTCGAAAGGGGCGGCGCGCCATTTCGGCGAAGTTGAGAAGGCACGAGGCGTCCGTCGGAGTGGATCAAGCGTGCACGTTAACGCCTTTCTACGCGTCGGGCTTGGCGGTTCGTAGCCTCAGCCGACGCAGGCGCGGACGAAGGCAGCACGGTGCGCTTCCGACGTGAAGAGGGTTGCTATCTGCGGCGGTGGCGAGGCGTGGGATATAAAAGGTGATGGACTGAGTGGGAGAGTCGGGTCTGACATGTCAGTTTCTCCTGCTCTAATGAACGCAAGGCGGTTGGTTCAAACGGCGGTCGCGATGGAGGTCGCGCCGTAGAGGACTTCACAGGAACGGCGGGCGCGCTTCGTGAAGCAGATTTCAGGAGCGGGAAACTTATACCGAGCCGCGTGTTTTTGTCAATGATTTATGCCGGACGCGCACGGGTCGCAAGCGTAGCCGCTCAAAGGCGCGATGAGCGAGCGCTCAGGGCTGCTTCCCCAATGGCAATTCGACGGCGAACGCGCCGCGCGGCGCGCTTGCGCTTGGTTCGTTGAAACGCAGATCGAAGAGCTGCGCGCGCGACTCCCCGTCCGGCGACTGGACGATGCGCGCGAGCGGGAAGCGCGCGAAGTTGAGGAAGATGCGCGCACGCTCGTCAGCGCGCGCGAGTTGATTCAGTCGCTCCGCGTCCGTCCCGCTCAACTTTTCGTAACGCGCCGCAGTTTGCGTCGTCGCGCTCACGCCCGCAGAGGTCGCCAAATTCATTTGCAAGACGTAGTCTGCGCGATCCGTCTCGCCGACGACGCGCCAGCGCGCGGGGTTGGCGAGCGAAGGCATCGCCGCCAGCCGTTTGGTCGCCTCTCCATTTGCGCCAGCGAGATCGCGCATGACCATTTCGCCCGCGCGTACCGCCCGCGCGTGCACGACAGCGAGCGCGCACCAGTAGGCGGGGACGAAGGCGAGCGCAAGGGCGGGGATCGCTCTGCCGAAGCGCGCGGCGACTTTGAAGTGGTGCGCCGTGGCGAAGCCGACGACTCCCGCGAGCCAGAGGGCGCGCGAGGCGACGGGCACGTCGGCGCGGACGAAGAGAATCACAAGCGTGATGACGACGGCGAGCGCAGTCCACGCCGCCGTGCGTAAGCCGTTGCGCGCGGTTGCGAGGAACACCGCGCCGCCAACGACGAGCCACAGCCAAGGGTCAACGATGAAGACGAGATCGCCGTAGTACCACTTGCCGCTCCACGGCAGAAACGGGCGCACGCCGTAGTTGTTCGTCCAATCCATGAGCGGGTGCGTTGCGCTGGCGAGCAAGGAAGCCAGCATGAGCCCGCCGAGTCGTATGCGCTGTGGTTTCCCGCGCAGGCGCGCGATCAACTTTTCGATCGCGTAAAAAATGAGCGGGATGAGGACGGCGAGCGCGAGCGTGCCGACGATAGAGTGTGTGATGCCGCGATGATTTTCGAGGTAGAACCAGCGACCGCGATAGGTCGCGAGGATGTCTGCGTCCGGTGCGTTCGCCGCGACGACGCAGACGGCTGTGGCGTAAGGCGATGCGCGCTCCAGACCCGCCTTCGCTGCGGCGAGCCCGACGAGCGTGTGCGCCAGATTGTCCATTGGGAGAGAGGTTAGAGGTCAGAGGTTAGAGGTCAGTCTGTGATCTGTGATCTGTAATTTGAAATTTGTTACTTCAGATTTCAAATTCTGAAGCTCGTCTTCAAGCTTGAGAGTTGCTCTATCTAGCTTCTGACCTCTAGCCTCTGCCCTCTATGACGAGAAGTCTCTGGGCGGTTCGGGCGGGAGTTGGGCGTGGCGCGCCGGGTCGAGTTGTTCGAGTTTCTGTTCGGCGTCGTGCGCGGCTGAAGAGGGCGCGACGAACTTGCCGTTCTTGTCCTTCGCCTCGCGCGAGGCTTTGACGATCTGGAAGAGAATCTCCGCCGCCTCGCTCTTCTTGCCCTGCTTCTCGTAGCAGGAAGCCAGCCGCAGGTTCAAAGTGTCGGCGGGGATGACGGCGTTGTCGCGAGCCGAGACTAAATCTTTGTAGAGCGCCACCGCCGCGTCGTAGTTGCCGTCCGCCTCGTGCGCCTGCGCGAGCGCGAACTTCGCCCACGTCGAGACTTCTCTGTTGCCGTTCTTCGTCAGCGCCTCAAGCTCGCTTAAACCCTTCGCGTGATCAACGACAAGGAGGTTCGTGGCTTTAAAGTAGTTCGCCTGCGAGCGATAGGGGTCGCCGTACTTGTCCGCCACCTTCTGAAACTCGTCGGCGGCTCGCTGGGCGCGCTCTTTCTCGCTCGCGTAAATCTGCCTGCCCGGCTGAGGAGCCGGGGCGGGCGAGGCTGTGGCGACGGGCGACTCTGTGATATCTATCGCGCGCCCCAAAGCCTGTCGCGCCTCGTTCGCTTTGCTCTCGCGCCAGCTCACGAAGGCGTAGGCGAGCGCGGCGGCAAGGACGAGACCGACCAGTCCATAGAGGAGCGTCTTGCCACGCCCTTCGAGGCGGTCGCCGAGTTTCTCGAAGAGTCCGAGCGTCTCCTCGCGGAAGCGGTCGCGCTTCACTTCGCGCGCATGTTTTTTGCCGTGTCGTGCCACCTTATTTTCTCTCGCAACATCGCACAGGTGTGCGCGTTCTATTATCAGGAGTTGAGCCCAAGCGGGTCACTCTAACGACCGACGCGCGACGTTGTCAAGCGAGCGACCGTTGACCTTCAGGCAACTTGATTGACCGTCTCAAGGGTGCGTGCTACCTTCGCGCCAAGGGCGGGAGCCGGGAGCGCCGGGGCGGACGAAAAGGCTAAATTTTATGGAACAGGCGGCAGACGACCGGTGTCTATGGGGTTGTCTCTACGAAGAGCGACCGGCGAGACGCGTAGGGTCGCCGAGAGCCGCCGGAGGACGTTCGTGAGCTTCGGGGAACCAATCGCCCTCCGGGCGGATGTGGAGATGGAGGTCGCCGCACAGGCGTCGCACGCCGACGAGCGCCCTTCCGCCGAAGCACAGTTCCTTGAACTCTTACGCGCGGGCGACGCCGCCGCCTTCAGCCGCCTCGTCGAAGACCGCACGGGCGACGTGTACGCCCTGCTCTACCGCCTGACGGAAGACCCGGAAGAGGCGCGCGATCTGACGCAGGAGACTTTTCTCCAAGCCTTCCGATCAATCGCGCACTTTCGCGGCGACGCAGACCTGCGCACATGGCTCTACCGCATCGCCGTCAATCAGGCGCGCAACCGTTGGCGCTGGTGGCGCAGGCGCAGGCGCAACGTCACGGTTTCGCTCGACGAGCCCGCGCGCGACACGGAGCAGCCGCTCTCGGCGCGACTACAGGACGAGCGAGCTTGCGACCCAGAGCAACAGACGCTCGCGCACGAACGCGAAGGCGCGCTCATTACGGCGCTGGCGACGATTACGCGCCCCTACCGTGAGGCTGTCGTTCTCAGAGACATCGAGGGCTTGAGCTACGAAGAAGTCGCGTCGGCGCTTGAGATCAGCGTCGGCACGGTCAAGTCCAGACTCTCGCGCGGGCGACAGGAGTTGCGGCGCAGGCTGGAAGGGGTTTTGTGAGAGC
>JAVXVR010000200.1:0-7258 GCA_032230165.1 Acidobacteriota bacterium
CGCCGTAAGTCCACTCGAACCGGAGCGAGATGAAGACGAGGATGCCGACGAGGTCGAGCAGCGTCACCGCCACTGCCTGATTCCTCAGCGCCGCGCCCGCTACCGCGCCGACCGCGTCCGTGCCAACGATCTTGAAGGAGTTGCCCTCGGCGGGGAAATCCTGATCGGCTGCGACCTGCGCGCCGAAGGTCTTCAAAGCCTCGGCGACCTTCGTGCGCCCCACGTCCACCTGCGCCTGATCCTGCGCGGTCTCTTCCGAGCCGAGACGTGGGAGTTTGATCAGCATCTCGTCGGGCTTGTTGCCGACGGGCTGGATGACGGCGTCGTGCAGCCCCGCGTGCTGGAGCGTCGTGCGGATCTCTTCGGCTGAAGGGCGCTGCTTGAACTTGGCGGTGATGAGCGTGCCGCCCTTGAAATCAACGCCGAGGTTGAAGGGGTCTTGGTGGCGCGCGTAGCGCAAGACCGCCGAGCCCATCCCGGCGAGCATCAGCAGGATCGAGACGACGATGAAGATACGTCGGTTCGCCAGCCAGTCGAAATTAACGTTGTGAAAGAGTCTTACCATAACAAAACCCGTGACAGGTGACAGGTGACAGGTGACAGGTGACAGGACAGAACAAGTTTTCGTCTTTACTTGTCACCTGTCACGGTTCACCCATCACGGCTATTAAATACTGAGCGACTCGACGCGCCGACCTTTGCGGCTCAAGAGCCACATGAAGATCGTGCGCGAGACATAGACCGCCGAGAACAGATTCACGATCAAGCCGAGGATGAGCGTGACGGAGAAGCCGCGAATGGGACCCGTCCCGAAGACGAAGAGGAACAGAGACGAGACGATGGTCGTCACGTGCGTATCAATGATCGTGACGAAGGCGCGCCCGAACCCCTGCTCGACCGCAGAGGGTATGGTCTTGCCCGTGCCCAGCTCCTCGCGTATGCGCTCGAAGATGAGCACGTTCGAGTCAACCGCCATGCCGATGGTCAGGATGATGCCCGCGATGCCGGGCAGAGTCAGCGTCGCGTCGAACAGGATCAGCGCAGCGATGGTCAGGATCATGTTGAGCAGGAGCGCAATGACGGCATTGACGCCCGCGCCCCGGTAGTAGAAGAGCATGAAGAGCACGACCAGCACGAGCCCTGCGACGGAAGCCGTCACGCCCGCACGGATCGAGTCCTGACCGAGGCTCGGACCCACCGTGCGCTCTTCGAGGTAGACGAGCTTGGCGGGAAGCGCGCCGGAGCGTAAGGTCAGGGCGAGGTCTTCCGCCGACTGTTTCGTGAAGCGCCCCGAAATCTGACCCGAATCGCTGATCTGTCCTTTAATATAAGGCGCGCTCTTGACCTCGTCGTTAAGGACGACCGCCATGTACGCCCCGATGTTTGCCGCCGTCCACGCGCCGAACTTCTCCGAGCCCCCGGGCTTCAGCGTGAAATTGATCTCGTAGCTGCCTTCGCCACCCGTGCGCGAAAGCGCCTCTGCCGAGCGTAGCTCGCTGCCGTCAACGACCGCCGGAGATTCGACGATGACGAAGTGTGTCGGCTGCTTGCTCTTGTCCGGCGTCTGCGTGGTGTCGCCAGCGGCGGTCGGCTCGTCGCGCTCGGCGTAGGGGAGTATGCGACGGTTCGAAGGGAGTTGACCGCCAACTGACGCCAACGCTTCTTCCTTCGAGTTATAGACCTGTAGCGGCTGCGGGTTCGAAGGGCTGACGACCTTCATCAGTTCGAGCCGCGACTCGCCGACGATGAGCTTCTTGATGCGCTCCGGGTCTTGGATGCCCGGCATCTGCAACAGAATCTGGTGCGAGCCTTGCGCGCCCTGCGTCTGCAAGGTCGGGTCGGCGACGCCGACGGCGTTGATACGGCTATCAATGATCCGCATCGCCTGCTGCGTCGCCTGTTCGCCGAGCGAGCGCTGCGCGGTGCCCGTCATCGTCCACGTGATCGTGTTGCCGCTCACGGTC
Organism: Acidobacteriota bacterium; assembly: GCA_032230165.1. Lineage (GTDB taxonomy): Bacteria > Acidobacteriota > Blastocatellia > Pyrinomonadales > Pyrinomonadaceae > JAIVGV01. The sequence continues at coordinate 1,965 of JAVXVR010000200.1, forward strand.
GGCGTGAACGAGCTGAACTCGTTGACCTTGCGCGACAACTCGTCGCGCGCCTCGGTAATTTTCGAGGCGTCGTTCAGCGTCAGGACGACGCTGTAGTTGCTGTTCGAGGTGTCTGCGCGCGACTCCTTCACATCATAGCCGGCAGCCTTCGCCGCGCTCTCCGCGCCGAGCGCGGCGTTCTGCGTCATGCGTTGGAGCAGTTCCGGCACTTGCACCTGCATGACGAGGTGCGAGCCGCCCTTGAGGTCGAGACCGAGGCGGATGTTGTTCTGGAGTATCTGCTTGACGCCCGCGTAGGTGAAGTCGTGCGCCGTCGGGCGACGCATGTTCCCCTCCGAGTCGCGCGGGCGGAAGATGACGAAGAGCCCGACGAGCGTGACGAAGGCAATGATGATCGTGCGTTGGGTAAGATTCTTCTTCATGACGACAAACAAGAGCGCGCGACGATTAAGCCCGACGCGCGCGCGAAAATTTTTACGAGCCCTCGCCCCCCTCGAAGAGTCCGGCGACCGCGCCGCGCGTGATCTCAAGCATAGACTTGTCGGCGGTGCGCACGAGCAGAGTCGTCTCGCGCACGGCGGTGACGGTGGCGACGATGCCGCCGGTCGTGACGATGCGCGCCCCCGCCTTCAACTCATCGATGGTCGCTTTAAGCTGCTGCTGCCGCTTGCGCTGCGGCATGATGATGAGGAAGTAGAAGACGCCGAAGATGAGAAAGAACGGCATGAGCGAGATCAGAAACGATCCGCCGCCGCCCTGTGCCTGTAGGAGAGCAAGTGTCATGTTTTAGAAAGTTGTGTGTCGGAGATTCTGTACTTTCGCGCGTCGCGGGCGGCGTCGGGGAAGACGAGACTCGCCGTCGGCGGAAACAAACTTCCCGGCTCAAGTTGTCGCCGCCCGCGCACGCCAAATGAGCCGCCGCGTCGGCGCGCAAGTCACTCCACGCCGGAGTTGATTCGCTCTGTAAACTCCCGCCGAAATCGCGTGAAATCACCAGACCGGATAGCTTGCCTCACGCGCCGCATGGTGTCAAGGAAGAACGCCAGATTGTGGTGCGTTAAGAGCACGCCCGCCAGCATCTCGCCCGCCGTGAAGAGGTGACGCAGGTACGCGCGCGAATGTCTGCGGCACACGGAGCACGCGCAAAGCTCGTCCAGCGGTCGCGTGTCGGTCGCCCACCGCGCGTTTTTGATGATGAGGCGACCGCGCGAAGTGTAAGCCTGACCCGTCCGACCATTGCGCGTTGGAAGCACGCAGTCGAACATATCGACGCCGCGCGCGACCGCCTCGACTAAATCTTCGGGCGTGCCGACGCCCATCAGATAGCGCGGCGCATCCCCCGGCATGAGCGGCGCGAGCATCTCGATGGTGTCATACATGACGGGCTTCTCTTCACCGACGCTCAAACCGCCGATGGCGTAGCCGTCGAAGCCTATCTCGACCGTGCGCGCCAGACTCTCGCGCCGCAAGTCCGCGTGCGCCGCGCCCTGCACGATGCCGAACAGCGCCTGCTCGCCGTTGACCGACGCATCATGTTCACTCCTTCTTCCCGCGTCCGCGCCCTCGCGCTGCAACTCGTCGAAGCGCGTGCGCGAGCGACGCGCCCAGCGCGCGGTCAGTTCCATCGAGGCGCGCGCCTCTTCGTGCGACGCCTCGCCCGGCGCGCACTCGTCGAAGACCATCACGATGTCCGAGCCGAGCGCCGCCTGAATTTCCATCGAGACTTCCGGCGACAGGAAACAGAGATCGCCGTTCAGGTGCGAGCGAAACTCGACGCCCTCTTCCTTCAACTTCCGAATGTTGCCGAGACTCCACACCTGAAAGCCGCCCGAATCCGTCAGCAGCGCGCGCTCCCAACCCGTGAACCGATGCAGACCGCCGCACGCGCGCACCACGTCAACGCCCGGACGCAGCCACAAGTGATACGTGTTGCCGAGGATGATCCGCGCGTCGAGTTCCTCGGATTCCAATGCCTCGAAGCGCGTCCCCTTCACCGTCCCCGCCGTTCCGACCGGCATGAAGACGGGCGTCTCGATCACGCCGCGACGAGTTTGCAACAGACCCGCGCGCGCCTCGCCTTCCTGCGCGACGACTTGCCAATTCAGTGGCGACGTTTTCATTCGTGAATTTAGCGCGAGCTTTTACGATCTTTGCGGTGGCGTTCGATGATGCGGATCGGCGTGCCGTAGAAGTCGAACTCTTCGCGGAGGCGGTTCAAGAGGTAGCGTTCGTAGGAGAAGTGGAGTCCGGGTCTGCCGCCCGCGGTGAAGACGACGAAGCGCGGCGGGCGCACGCCGACCTGTGTGACGTACTGGATGTGAAGTCTGGTCTGTCCGCCCTTCGCGACTGCTGTGGGCGCGTTTGGCGCTTCGACCGCGCGCTCGAAGAACTGGTTGACCTGCGAGGTCGTGATGCGACGGTTGCGCGCCTCATTCGCGCGCAGTGCGAGCGGCAGAAGTTTCTGCACGCGCTGACCCGTCAAGGCGGAGATGAAGACGACCGGAGCCCAGTCGAGGAACTTCATCTTGTCGCGCAATTCGCGCTCGAACTCGTAGGGCGTGCCCGTCTCTTTGCCCGGCACGGCGTCCCACTTGTTGACGGCGATGATGACGGAGCAGCCCGCCTCGACCGCGTAGCCCGCGATGTTCGCGTCGAGCGCGACGACGCCCTCGGTCGCGTCCACGACGATGACCGCCACGTCCGCGCGCTCAAGACTTCTGCGCGCCATCACGACCGACAACTTCTCCGCCATCAAGTCGGTCTTGCCCTTGCGCCTGATGCCTGCGGTGTCTATAAGACGGAAGCGGTGCGTCAAAGATTGTGGATTGCGGATTGTGGATTGCGGATTGTCAGCAAACATCTGCTGATCGGAGTCGCTGCTCGCGCTCTCAACGGTCACGGCTGAAGTCTGGGCTCTGGGGTCTGCGATCTCGTGTGCCTCGTCGTATGCCGCGCCGTCGTCGCGCCATTCGAGCAGTGTGTCCACGGCGTCGCGCGTCGTGCCCGCGACGGGCGAGACGATGACGCGCTCCTCGCCGAGCAGACGGTTGACGAGCGAAGACTTGCCCACGTTTGGGCGACCGACGATGGCGAGCCGCAGCTCGCGCGGATCGCTTCTCCCGCTCGCGTTCGCGTCCCTGTCATCCTGCGGGAAAAGTTTGACGAGCGCGTCGAGCAGATCGCCCACGCCGTCGCTGTGCTCTGCGGAGATCGGGATCACATCATCGAAGCCGAAGCGATGAAACTCGCCCGCCTCGGCGTCGAGACTCGTCGCGTCCGCCTTGTTCGCCGCGACGACGATGGTTTTGCCCGTGCCACGAAGGATGCGCGCGAGCTCTTCGTCGAGCGGTGTCACTCCGGCGCGCACGTCCACGACCCAGACGAGCGCGACCGCCTCGCCGATGGCGGCTTCCGCCTGACGCAGAATGTTCGAGGGGATGAGCGCGTCGTCGTCGGGCACGATGCCGCCCGTGTCCACGACAGAGAAGCGGCGACCCGCCCACTCCGCCTCGCCGTAGATGCGGTCACGTGTGATGCCCGGCTCATCGCCGACGATCGAACGGCGCTCGCCGACGAGGCGATTGAAGAGCGTGGACTTCCCCACGTTCGGTCGCCCGACAATCGTCACGAGCGGCAGCGCGGCGCGGTCTGTCCCGCGCTTCGATGTCGTCTCAACTCCGGCAGCGTTCATAGGATTATTTTGAATACGGCAGTCTAACGCGCGCCGCGAACGACCCGCAAGGCGAGCCAATTTCGAGACGCCGCGCACGGATTATTGACAACTGCGAGATGGCATAATATCTTGCCCGCGCTTTACCGCGCACCCTTGTGTCATTCAACCTCGCAGTCGCCATGACAACTCACACCCCCAGGAGGTTCACAGACAAATGAACGCAGCCGGTTTAGTCTTCACGCTGAATGGCGTCTCTACGATGTTGAACTCAGTCTTTTACGATAACCTTGAAGGAGTCAGCGCGGAGGAGTTGGCGGGCACGCGCTCGGACATGACAGACCTTGCACAGACGGTGCAGAACACGCCCGGCGATAAGATCGAGGCGATGGTGGATCAGTACAATCCCGAATTGACGCAGGCTCTCAATGCCTTTGATGGCGATTGGGCTGGCAACAGGCTACAGGGTTTCAGAGACGCGCAAGTCATGATGGGTTTCGTCTCGACCCTGATGGCAAAATCCGGACTCAGCGACTGAGCGCGTACATCTATTGCCGCGCGTTTAATCTCACGGCAATCTGACGGACGAGAACCCCGTAACCCAGCGGACATTGCTTCATCCGCCGCTCGCCTTTCAGTAGTTGGTGGACAGAGCTATGAGATCACGCTTGATTTTGTGCGCCGCGTTGCAGTTGACGCTCGCAGCTACCGCTTCGGCGCAGAGCCGTGCGGACAACTGGTCGTCGTTTCGCGGCGAACACGCGGCGGGTGTCGCGCGCGGCGAGAACTTGCCGGAGACTTGGGACGCACAGAAGGGCGCGAACGTGAAGTGGAAGACGCCGATTCCGGGGCTCGCGCATTCGAGTCCCGTCGTCTGGGGCGACCGCGTCTTCGTCACGACCGCCGTCAGCAGTCGCGGGGGTGACAGTTTCCGCCACGGACTCTTCGGCGACGGCGATGCTTCCGATGATCGCTCGTCGCAACAGTGGAGGGTCTATGCGCTCGACCGCCAGACGGGAAAGATCGTCTGGCAGCAGACGGCATATGAAGGCGTGCCGCGCGAGCGTCGGCACGTCAAAGCTTCCTATGCCAACTCGACGCCCGCGACCGACGGGCGCTACGTCGTCGCCTTCTTCGGCTCGCAAGGGTTGTATGCCTACGACATGAAAGGTCGGCTCGTCTGGAAGAAAGATTTGGGCGTGCTGAACGCCGGGGCTTACGACCTGCCCGAATACGAATGGGGCACGGCGAGTTCGCCGATCATATATAAGGACACGGTGATCGTGCAGTGCGACACGCAGACGGGATCGTTTCTGCTCGCGGCGGACTTAAAGACTGGCAAGACCGTCTGGAAGACACCGCGCGAAGAGCTGCCATCCTGGGGCACGCCGACGATCTATCCGGGCAAGGATCGCACGGAACTCATCACCAACGCCTCGAACTTCATACGCGGCTACGACCCCGCGACGGGAAAAGAGTTGTGGCGGCTCGGCGGTAGCTCGAAGATCACCGCGCCGACGCCGGTCTTCTCCGGCGACTTGATCGTTGTGGCGAGCGGGCGACGACCTGAAGCGCCGATCTTCGTCGTGCGCGCTGGCGCGTCGGGCGACATCACGCTCGGCGC
>JAVXVR010000534.1:0-5184 GCA_032230165.1 Acidobacteriota bacterium
ACAGGGCGCGTGGGGTCACGCAGATCGATAACCGTGATCGCGAGCTGACTTTCGGTCAACTTCTTATCCGCGAATTTCTGGAGCGCCACGCGCGCCGCGCCGTCAACAAGCGTTTGTAGCTCTTGCGACGGAGCGGGCGAGAAGCGATTCGACGCGGGCGGACTCGTCTTGCTCGCAGTCTGAGTTTGCGCGGGTGTGTGTGTCGCGGCGAGCTGTGGCAAAGACGCGACGCAGATGATCGCGGCGAATAATTTTCGTTTGCTCATTTGATCAAGTTGGCGAAAAAGGTAATGACGATGGCGTTCGAGAAGTCTATGAAGAACGCACCGACGACCGGGACGATGAGGAAGCTGCGCGGCGCTGCTCCGAAGCGAGCGACGAGCGCCTCCATGTTTGCCACCGCGTTCGGCGTGATGCCGAGACCGAAGCCGATGTGACCGCTCGAAGTCACAGCCGCTTCGTAGTCGCGCCCCATCAGCACGAACGTCACGAAGACAGCATACAGGATCATGATGACGATCTGCACCGCGAGTATGATGAGCATCGGCACGGCGAGCCCTGCGAGCTGCCACAGCTTCAAATCCATCAGCGCGATGACGAGAAAGAGCGCTAGCGCGATTACGCCCAACGCCTCGACGGCTTTCGGATTGATCCTGAGCCACTTGAACTTATCATCCCAATTCCTAATCGCGGCGGCGACAATCATCGCCCCGATGTAGCCGGGCAACGTTATCCCTGTGCGCGAGATTGCCAGACTCAACAGCGCGCCGATGCCCATGGCGATCAGGATGAACAGTAAATTTCGCAGAAGCTCGCCTGCGTGTGTCTCCCGCGCATCTTCTTTCGCGCGCGAGACGGCGGCGGACTCGTCATGCTCATCATCCGGCGCAGCCGTCGAACCGATTGCCCAGAACTGCTCGGCGCCGTCACGTTTTAGCGTCATGCTCTCGCTCGCGAGTTTGCGTCGGCGTATGAGCCACGTGGCGACAGGGTTGCCAACGAGGCTTGAGACGAAAATCCCGAACGTCGCGGCCGCGATGATGAGCGAGCCCGCGCCCGCCACACCCTTCTGCTCGAAGAGACTCGTGAAGGCGAGCCCCGTGGCGGGTCCGCCCGTCAAGGTGAGCGAGCCGCAGATGATGCCGAGCGCGGGCGGGGCATGGAGCGCGACCGCCAAGCCGATCCCGGCGAGGTTTTGCACGACGGCGGTGAGCGTCGCGATCACAAAGAAGAAGATCATCCGACCGCCGCCCGCGCGCAGAAGCGTTAAGGTCGCGCCGAAGCCTATGGTCGTAAAGAACGCCGTTTGCAGGGGCGCACGCAAACTCGTGTCGAGCACGACGCCGAGGAGTCCGCGCCAGCGCAGCGCCATGACGAGAGCCGCGAAGAGCAGTCCGCCGATTGCCGCCGCGGGGATGCTTGAGCGTGCGAAGATTTTGACGCGACGTTGCAGCCAGCCGCCCACGAAGAGAAACAGCGCGGCGAGCGCGAGCGTTAGCACGAGATCAAGCTTGAGCGTGCGCAGACCTTCGACGGCTGTGAATTCCAACTCTGTTTACCTTCCAGAAGAGCGTCTGACAAAACTGTAGGGGCAGGGCTCGTCCCTGCCCGCAGCGACCGACAGGTCGCTCACACGATCCGCGACCAGCACTGTCGAATGATCGCGAATACTTTTCGCGCTACGCGCGGCGGGCAGGGACGAGCCCTGCCCCTACAAAATTATTGCTGCTTTCCCTCATACACGACGCGACCGTCCATGATCGTCGTCGTCACAGTCGCTCGCTCGATCTCGACGGGATCGATCTTGAAAATGTCGCGGTCAACGACGATGAGGTCTGCGAGCTTGCCGGGCGTGAGCGTCCCCTTCACGTCTTCGGTGAACTCGGCGAAAGCGGAGCCGACGGTGTAGGCGCGCACGGCTTCTTCGACCGTGATCTTCTGTTCGGGAATCCACCCCTGGGGGTTCTTGCCATCGAGCGTGCGACGCGTGGCGGCGGCGTAGATGCCGAACATGGGGTTGAGCGGGGCGACGAACCAGTCCGTGCCGAAGGCGAGCGTCGCGCCCGTGTCGAGGAGCGTGCGGAAGGCGTAGGTCGTCTCGGCGCGGCGACGTCCGATGCGCTTCTCTGCCCAGCGACCGTCGTCTATGCAATGGTAAGGCTGCATCGAGGCGATGACGTGCGCGCGTCCGAAGCGCGGGATGTCCTGCGGACGCAGGTGCTGCGCGTGCTCGATGCGGTAGCGACGGTCGCGCGCGCCGTCTTCCCTCTCGACACGCTCGTAGAAGGAGAGGATCGTGTCGTTCGCCTTGTCGCCGATGGCGTGGATCATCACCTGGAGTCCGGCGCGGTCAGCCGACTGGATGCGCTCGTACATCTTCTCGGGCGGGAACATCTCGTCGCTCGGCAGACCCGATGTGTTCGGCGCGTCGTTGTAAGGCTCGAAGAAGAGCGCGGTGGTCGAGCCGAGGCTGCCGTCGGCGAAGCCTTTGAGACCGCCGATGCGGATCAGATCACTTCCGAAGCGCGCGCGCACGCCCACGTTCGCGATGCGCTCCCACGCGGGCAGGGGTGAGACGGCGTAAACTCTCGTCTTCAACTCGCCGCGCGAGGCAAGATATTGATAGACGCCAACGTCTGTGCCCGCAGACATGTCCTGCACGCTCGTCACGCCGACGCTCGCGGCGTGGTTGGTCGCGGCGCGCGCGTAGTCGAGCCGTTCATCCCATGAAGGATCGGGCATCTTCGCATAGACGAAACTCTGCGCGGCATCTTTCAAGATGCCCGTCGGCTCGCCCGTTCGCGCGTCGCGGACGATGAGACCGCCGGGCGGATCGGGAGTGTCCTTCGTCACGCCCGCAAGCCGGAGCGCGACGCTGTTGGCGAGTCCCATGTGACCGTCGAGGCGATTGACGAAGACGGGATTGTCGGGCGTGAGCTTGTCGATCATCTCCTTCGTTGGGAGCACGGCGGGCGTCCAGCGTTCGTGATCCCAATCGCCGCCCGTGATCCAGCGTCCTTTAGGCGTCTTCGCGGCGAACGCGCCGATGCGCGCGGCGAACTCTTCTGGACTCGCGGCGTCGCGAAGCTTCACGCTCGCGAGATGAGAGCCGCCGTCTGTGAAGTGGACGTGCGCGTCGTTGAAGCCGGGCATGACGAGCGCGCCGTGCGCGTCTATGACGCGCGTGCGCGCGCCGACGAGCTTGCGAATCTCTGCGCTTGTGCCGACCGCGGCGATCTTATTGCCGAAGACGGCGACGGCTTCGGCGGTCGGGTGTTGCTTGTCGAGCGTGCGGACGTTGGCGTTGACGATGACGAGATCGGCGGTCATGCTTTGCGCACCTGTGCGTGGGTTGAAAATCAGTGTCGCGGCGCAGAGCCCGGACGCGACGAGAAGCGCGAGCCACGTTTTAGTTTTCATAGAGGGAGACTCAGGAGCGAATTACTGTCGGAACGGGCGCGTAGTGTATCATCTGCGCGAGCCCGTCACATAAACATTTTCGGCGATCCGAAGAAGCCTTTCAAAGTGGATCAACTGATCGAAAATCTGCGCGCTGTCGTCGGTCGCGCGAACGTCCTCGCCGAGCGCGATGAGTTGATCGTGTATGAGTGCGACGGGCTGACGCAACATCGTCACGCGCCGCGCGCGGTCGTCTTCCCGGCTTCGACCGAAGAAGTCGCGGCTGTGGTGCGCGAGCTTGCGCGCGCGCGCGTGAGCTTCGCGCCGCGCGGCGCGGGCACAGGGCTTTCGGGCGGCGCGCTGGCGGTGAATGAAGGCGTCGTGATAGAGCTTGCGCGGATGCGTCGGCTGCTCAAGGTTGATGTCGAGAATCGCATCGCGGTCGTCGAGACGGGCATGGTCAACTCTCAGGTGTCGCGCGCGGTCGCGGCGCACGGTCTCTACTACGCGCCCGATCCTTCGAGTGGCGCGTGCTGCACGGTCGGCGGCAACGTCGCGGAGAATGCGGGCGGCATACACTGTCTCAAGTATGGCGTGACAACCGACCACGTGCTCGGCGCGCGCGTCGTTTTATCAAGCGGCGAGACAGTCGAACTCGGCGCGGCAGGCGCGGGCGATAATGTCGGTTACGATCTGCTCGGCACGTTCGTCGGCTCGGAAGGCACGTTCGGCATCGCAACCGAAGCCACGGTCAAACTCTTGCCGCTCCCTCAAACAGTCCGCACGCTGCTTGCGGACTTCACGGACATCAACGACGCGAGCCGCGCCGTCTCCGCCATCATCGCGGCTGGGTTAATCCCCGCCGCGCTTGAGATGGTTGACGGCGCGACGATCCGGGCGGTCGAGGCGAGCGTCTTCGCGGCAGGTCTTCCAACGGACGCGCAAGCCGCGCTGCTCATCGAACTCGACGGGCTTGAAGACGGACTCGACGACGAAGTGCTCCAAGCCGAAACGATCTGCCGCGAGCACGGCGCGCGTGGCGTGCGGCGCGCGGCGGATGAGCACGAGCGCAAAAAACTTTGGATGGCGCGCAAAGGCGCGTTCGGCGCGATGGGTCGGCTCGCGCCCGACATGATGTTGCAGGACGCGGTCGTGCCGCGCTCGCGCCTACCGGAAGTCCTCGCCGAAACCTATCGCATCAGCGCGAAATACGATCTCATCCTCGCCAATGTCTTCCACGCGGGCGACGGCAACCTCCACCCGATCCTCTGCTTCGACCGGCGCAACGCGGATGAGCTGCGCCGCGTCGAGTGTGCCAACCGCGAGATTGTCGAGACGTGCGTGCGCGCAGGGGGCACGCTGACGGGCGAGCACGGTGTCGGGCTCGACAAGAGCAAGTACATGCCGCTTCTCTTCTCCGAAGACACGCTCGACGCGATGCTCTCGGTGCGCGCCGCCTTCGATCCGACAGGCTTGTGCAACCCCGGTAAGATCATCCCCGCCCCGCGCGGCTGCGGCGAGGCTCGCATCGTCGCTGCGATGAAGGGCGACGTTCAAAACGACGCCGCGCCGCGCTCGTCAGTTGAAGACGAGCAAAACTCTCTTGATACAGGAACGACCGACAAACGATCTTCATCGCGTGATGAATCATCTTCAATAGCCTTAACACAGACACGAGTCGCGTCCGAGCTTCGACCGATCTCCAAAAGTTTGCGGCAAGAGTTGGCGCGGATCAGTGTGACCGAACAAGCCGAGTCTCAGCCGGAAATCTTGACGGTCTTACCC
>JAVXVR010000538.1:0-4887 GCA_032230165.1 Acidobacteriota bacterium
GCCGTCGCGTGCCTGCTCGCGCTCTCCCTCTCCGCGCAGGACAAGAAGGAGAAGCCCTGGACGGAATGGTCGAAGAAGGACGCCGAGAAGATACTCAACGATTCGCCGTGGGGTCAGACCCAGACCGCGACCGATACGTCCGAGATGTTCTACTCGCCGACCGGGACGCCTACCGTGCGTCCTGGTCCTACAGCCGGTCAGCGCTCGGTTGACGGCGCGACCAATCAGGCGGGCGGCGTCAAATACCACATCCGCTTCTTCTCGGCGCGCCCGGTCCGCCAGGCGCTCGTGCGATCAATGATGCTCAACATGAAGACCCAGCCCGACGCGGCGACGATGGAGCGCCTGAAGAATTTCGCCGAACTCCAGTCGAACGAAAGTATCATCCTCGCGGTCACTTTCGAATCGACCGACCAGCGTTACGGCAACGAGGTGATGCAGTCGTTCAACAGCGCCGTCACCTCGACACTTAAGAACACCACTTACCTTGAGCGTAGCGACGGCAAGCGCGTCTTCCTCTCGGAGTATGTCGTCCCCGGTAAGGACGGCTTCGGCGCGCGCTTCATCTTCCCGCGCAACTTGGACGGCAAGCCCTTCATCACGGCGGACGCGAGCGAGGTGCGCTTCGCCTCTGATGTTGCCAGCGGGTTGAACATGAGGTTCAAGATCGCGAAAATGAGCTACAACGGCGAACTCGAATACTGAGCGCGTCGTCTCGAGACGAGACACGATAGACGAACAGGCAGAAGCGAGGCGGGGACCGACGTCAGCCGCTCGCTTCTGCCTTTTCACTTTCGCCTCCGCGCGTCGCGGCGTGTGCTAAAATCTGCCGCAGTGTTGTGGGTATGAACACCCTTCGCCCGTGCGAAGACCCCGGTAGCAAAAAACTCCTTCGGACACATGTGAGCATCGCGTGACGCCTGCGGTCGATCAACTCTCGCTCTCCCCGCTCGGCGCGGGCGATCTCATAGACCGCACCGTCCGCCTCTACCGTCGCCACTTCACGACCTTGATCCGCGCCGCCGCCCCGCCCGTCGTCATCGCCGCCGTGGGCAGCGTGCTGTGGAGTGTCGGCTGGCGTGAGGTCAGCCTGACGGAGAGCGCGGGGATGCTCGCGCTCTATGGCGCGGCGATCTTTGCGGGCGGGATTCTCATCATCGTCGGAAACTTCTTCTTCCTGCTCATCATGGGCGGGGCGTCGCGCAACCTCGTGCTGCACCTGCTCTGGAATGAGCCCGTCTCGTCGCGCGCCATCTACCGCAACGTGCGCTCGCGCTTCTGGGGTCTGGTCGGCGCGCTCCTCCTCATACAGTTCTTCGCCGGGTTGATCAGCGTGCCCATCGGTTTCGTCTGGCTGATGCTCGTCGGGCTGGGCGCGTTTGGCGCCATCGCGATTACGGGCGGCAGCGCCTTCGGCACGGTCATCTCCATCGTGCTCACCGTCGCCTTCACGCTCGCCGCGCTCTTCGCCTTCTTCTTCGTCATGGGGCGCGTGGCTTATGTCCCGCAGGTAATGCTCGTCGAGGGTCTTCGCGTCGGCGAAGCCTTCGGGCGCAGCATGAACCTCGCGCGTGGCAACGTCCGCCGCCTGACGGCAATGTTCCTCTTCACGACGTTTGCGACCTACTCGGTGGTCATGCTCCTCATCGTGCCGCTTGGCTGGTACGGTTATCTGCGCGGCGTCAATCCCTTCGCGATGAACGAGGCTGAGCTGCCCCTCTGGTACTCCATCGGTCAGCACGTCTTATGGCAGGCGGCATATATCCTGCTCGCGCCCGTCTGGATGCTCGGCTTGTCGCTCCTCTACGTTGACGAGCGCGTGCGCCACGAGGGCTACGACATCGAGCTGATGGCGCGCCAGCGACTCGGCGACATGCCAGAGCTTCCGGACGGCGGCGTTGCCCCGCTCGCCCCGGCAGTTCACGCCGACAACGAGCACGCGCCGCGGACGCCATACGTGCCGCGCCCGCCGCAAACCCTGAGGCAGCCCGCATCGCCGCCGCGCGCTCCCGTCCCGCAAACGACCGACGCAGATTTCTCACCCGCGTCGCCCCCCTCGATCTTCGGTCTCAACGAAAGGCGCGACCGATGAAGAGCGCACTCTTCGATCTCCCGTGCACGCTCTCGCGGCACGGCGCGCGGGTCGCGCTGCTCATCTCTCTCTGCGCCCTGTGCGGCGCGTTGACGCACAACGCTGCCGCCGCTTCGTTCGACGACTACCGCGCGCGCGTCAGCGTCGCGCTCAACCACGCGACCGATCTCTACGGCGCGCTCGAAGACAAAGCTGCGGGCACGCTTGTCGCCGACGCACGCGCGGCGCAGTCTCTCGCCGCCCTGCGTCAGTCCCTGCCGCCGAAAGAGCACGTCGAGTGGGCGGGCGGCGGCGTGGACGCGGACAACGGCTGGCTGCACAAAGAGCTTGACGCCTACGCCGCCCTCTCCGCCGACAAGCGCGACGAGCGCAGAGCGATCATCTCCCGCGTCGTCGAGCGGCTCGGCGCGCTCAATCGCCAGCTCGACGAAACGGCGCGCGCCACGACGGCTGCACGCGACAAAGAGGCGGAGAAGGGGAAGCTGCAATCAATCCTGCGCCGACCCGAATACAACGAGCAGGCGGCGCGCGGCGGTGCTATCGCGCGGCTCTGGGACTGGATCAAAAGTCTGCTTGAAAAACTTCTCCCGAGGACTTCGCCGATGTCGCCGGGCGCGTCGAGCGCGCTCTCGGTCGTCGCGCGCCTCTTCGTCTATGCGCTCGCCGTCGCCCTCATCGCCTTCGTCGCGTGGCGTTACGGTCCGATGATGTGGAGCAATCTCTCGACGCGACGCAAGAAGACGCGCGAGCGAGAAGCGCGCATCGTGCTCGGCGAGCGGCTCGCGCCCGACGAGACAGCAGCCGATCTGATCGCCGAGGCTGAAAGGCTCGCGCGCGCGGGCGATCTGCGCGGCGCGATCCGCAAGGCGTACATCGCGGTGCTGTGCGAGCTGGGCGACCGCAAGCTGATCCGCCTCGCGCAACATAAGACCAATCGCGACTACCTGTTGAGCGTGCGCGAACACGCCGAACTCTACGGCGCGCTCAGACCGCTCACCAACAGCTTCGAGCGTCACTGGTACGGCTTCGCTCCCGCGACCGACGCAGACTGGAACGAGTATCGTGGTCTCTGCCAACAAGCGATCAGCACGTAAATCGTCAATCGTGAATAGATAACTTCATTCACCGCGTCACGATTTACGATTCACGATTCACGATTCACGACTCTTATGCGTGGACGCCTCTCCATCATCATCTTCGTCGTGCTCGTCGTGGCGTTGCTCGCGGCGCTGAACGCGGCGTCCTACGTGCGCGTCGAGCGCGAGCCGGAGTTGGAGATGAGACCCGACCGCTCGACCTCGAACGCGGGACCTACGGGGACGCGCGCGATCTACGAATATCTAGAGATGAGCGGGCGCAAGGTGATGCGCTGGCGCGCGCCCGTCGAGTCGCTGCTCAAGCCGGAGGGTGCGTCTCCTTCGACCTTCGTCGTCGTCGGCACGGTGCGCCGCCACTTCACAGACGAAGAGAAGCGCGACCTGATGCGCTGGGTGGCGCGCGGCGGTCGCCTCGTCGTCATAGACCGCGCGCCGAGTCAGACCTTGCCCGGAGATGAACGCTGGGGCGTCGCGTCGTCGGCGACCGCCGCGCCCTCCGCGGACACGCGCGCCGACGACGCTGAATCGCTCATCGCGGGCGCGAAGACCATCTCGCCCACGCAGCCGACGCTCCTCGCTTCGGGCGTCGAGCGCGCCGCGCCTTCGCGCTTCGCCGGTCACCTGCGACCCATCCGCAAAGACGGAACGAGCGATCACACGGCGAAGGCGACGCCGCGCGGCGCGTCTGAAGATTCAGGAGACGAAGAGCCGCCGCCACCCAAGCCGACCGCCACGCCGCGCGCGACGCCTTCGGTGAACACGCGCCGCACCGGCATCGGCATCGGCAAGGCGGCGGAGCATCCGGAAGACAACGCCGAGCCGGATGCGCCCGTCTTCAACTTCACGGACGAACGCGGTGCGCTCCTCGCCGACTACGCGCGCGGTCGCGGTCGCGTCATCATCCTGAGCGATCCTTTCATCGTCGCGAACAATGGCATCAGCCGCGCCGACAATTTGCAGCTCGCGACGAACGTCATCGCACAGGGCGGCGGGCTTATCGCGTTCGACGAATATCATCAGGGGCGCGGCGAGACTCACAACCAACTCATCAACTATTTCGCGGGCACGCCCGTGCTCGCCATGTTCGGACAAATCGTCCTCATCGCGGCACTCGTCATCTGGTCGCGCGGTCGCCGCTTCGCGCGCCCCATCCCCGCGCTGCGTCCCGACCGGCGGTCGAAGCTGGAGTTCGTCGCCTCGATGGCGGAGCTGCAACAACGCGCGCGCGCCTTTGATCTCGCGCTGGAAAACATCTACTCTCGCACGCGCCGGGCGCTGGCACGCTACGGCGGCACGGACATCGCCGCACCATACGCAGAGATCGCCTCGGCAGTCTCCGCGCGCTCCGGCACTGACCGCGCACGACTCGAAGCCTTGATGCGCGAGTGCGAAGACACTGCGGCGGGCGAGCCCGTCTCGGCGCGACGCGCACTACAACTCACCGCCTCTTTGCGCGAACTAGAACGCACACTCGGCATACGTATGCGCGCGCGTGAGATCAAACAGGCGGAACGACTTTGAGATTTATCCCTATGAAGATAACAATCCTCATTAAGGCGACGTTGAGCCTCACGCTGTTCCTCTTGCTCGCGACAATTTCATTTGCAGCAAGCGGTCACGCAGATGAGCGTGAAAGTATTTTGAAGGCTTGTGAGGTTTTGTTTGGCAAGCCTGTAGATGTTAAAGAGAACTTGTTTG
>JAVXVR010000308.1:0-18364 GCA_032230165.1 Acidobacteriota bacterium
TTATTTACTGACTCCAGACTCACGACACCAGACTCCAGACTTCTTATTCGTACCTGAGCGCAATCATTGGATCGACTCTCGTCGCGCGCCGTGCGGGGACGAGACACGCCAGGAGCGCGACCGACGCGAGCAGCACGGAGATGCTCGCGAAGATCGCGGGATCGGTCGGGCTCACTTCAAAGAGCAGCCCTGACATGACACGCGTCAGCGCGAGCGCGCCAACGAGACCCAGCCCGACTCCTGAGAGCGTCAGCCCCATGCCTTGCCGCACGACCATCCGCAGGATGTCTCCGCTTCGCGCGCCGAGCGCCATGCGCACGCCGATCTCGTGGGTGCGCTGGCTGACCGTGTAGGCGATGACGCCGTAGATGCCGACCGAGGCGAGCAGCAGCGCCAGCGCGGCGAACGCGCCAAGCATCATCATCGAGAAGCGTCGCAAAAGGATCGACTGCGCGACCCACTCGTCCATCGTCTTGACGTTGAAGACCGCCAGCTCTTTGTCGATGGCGCGGATTTCCCCGCGGACGGCGGGGACGATCTGGGCGGGCTCAGTCGCGGTGCGCACGACGAGCGCCATCGCCGAGTTGGGCGCTTGCGCTTCGGGCACGTAGAAACCCATTCCGCCCTGCGTGTCAAAGCTGCGCAGTCTCACGTCCGCGACCACGCCGACGACCGTGCGCCACGGTCGCACGTCCTTCGGGTCGCTGGCGTAATACCTGAGTCGCTTGCCTAACGGATCAACATCGCCCCAGAGCTTGCGCGCCATCGTCTCGCTGACGAGTGCGACCGGCGGCGCGTCCGCCGTGTCTTCTGCCGTCAACTGCCGACCACGCAGCAGACGGATCGACATCGCGCGTAGGTAGTCGGGCGAGACGACGTAGTTTTCGACCTCTGGACGCTCGCCCGCCCCGTACGTGCGCCCCTCAAGCTCAACCGTGCGACCGTCGAAGTTGCCGCTGACGGGGAGCACGCTTGTGACCCCGGCGGCTTCAACGCCGGGCAGCGTCTCGACGCGCTCGACGAGGCGACTGTAGAAGTTGTGCCGATCCATTCCCTTCGGGTATTTGATCGACGGCAGCCACACGTTCATCGTCGCGAGGTGATCCGACTTGAACCCTGCGTCCACCCCGCGCAGACGCATGACGCTCTTGATCAAGAGTCCCGCGCAGACGAGCAGGACGAGGGAGAGCGCGACTTCCGCGACGACAAGCGCGCTGCGCATACGACTCCGGCTCACGCCCGCGCCGCTTCGTGCGCCCTCTTTCAAAGACTCATTCAGATCGGGGCGCGACGCGCGCCACGCCGGGGCGAGACCGAAGACAATGCCCGTCAAGATCGAAATCGCAAAGGTGAACGCGAGGATGCGCGCATCCATCTCGATGTGACCGAGCCACGGGATGAGCTGCGCGCCGATTGCTTCGATGAGGCTCGTGCCCCACGTCGCGGCGAAGAGTCCTAGCCCGCCGCCGACGAGCGCGAGTAGCACGCTCTCCGTCAGCAGTTGCCGCACGATGCGCGCGCGCCCCGCGCCGAGCGCCGCGCGGATGGCGATCTCACGTTGACGTGCGCTTGAGCGTGCGAGCAGGAGGTTGCCGACGTTGGCGCAGGCGATCAAAAGCACGAACGCCACCGCGCCGAAGAGCATGAGCAGTGCGGGGCGCAATTTGCCGATCAGGTCTTCGCGCAGCGGGACGAGATGAATCCCGTAGTTCGTGTTCTCCGAGGGGTGCTGCTGCTCGATGCGGCTCGCGATCAGGCTCATCTCAGACTGCGCTTGCTCGAGCGAAACATTCGGCTTGAGTCGCGCGATGGCGCGCAGGTGGCGGCTGCCGCGCTCGGTCTCCTGCGGCGGCTCGGCGACGGGTCGGTAGAGTTCGGCTGACGTTTCGAGCAGACCGGCGGGGAGCGAACGGAAATCTTGCGGCATGACGCCGACGACCGTATGCGGACGACCGCTCAGGTTAATCGCCTTGCCGACGATGGAAGGGTCGCCGCCGAACCGGCGCTGCCATAAACCGTACCCGAGCACGACGACGAAATCTTTACCGTCCTCCTGCTCTTCGGGCAGGAACGTGCGACCGAGCAGCGCCTGACCTTTCATCACCTTGAAGAACCCGTCGCCGACCTGTGCCGCAGGGAGACGTTCGGGATCGCCCGCGCCTTCGGCGAGCAGCGGTCGCCAGTCGCCATAGGTCGCCACGTCCTCGAAGACGTGGTTCTGTGCGCGCCAGTCCGCCACGTCGGTCGCCGACACCTGATCGCGCTTCTCGCCGAGCGCGCGATCTTCACCCCATGCCAGCACGATGCTCTCCGGCTCTTGGTAAGGGAGCGACTTGAGCAGCACGGCGTTGACCACGCTGAAGACGACCGTATTCGCCCCGATGCCGAGCGCAAGCGACATCACCGCGACCAGGGTGAAGCCGGGGCTTTTTAAGAGCATCCGTAAGCCATAGCGCGCGTCCTGAAGCATCGTGATCATCCTTATCACCTCGGAAACAGAGGCTAGAGATTGGAGATTAGTATTTAAATACTGCTTTTACTGATCTCTAACCTCTAACCACTGACCTCTATTCTTTCATTCGTATCTGAGCGCCTGCATCGGATCGACCCGCGTCGCGCGCCGTGCGGGGAAGTAGTTCGCGGCGAGCGCGACCAGCGTCAGAAAGATCGAGATCGAGGCGAAGGTCGCCGGATCGGTGGCGGTCACGTTGTAGAGCACCTTCGTCATCATTTGCGCCAGCAGCAACGACGCGCCGAGTCCGACGACTAAGCCGACGAGGGTCAGGAGCATCCCCTGCCCGACGATCATGCGCAGGATGTCGCGCGGCTGCGCGCCGAGCGCGAGGCGCACGCCGATCTCGTGCGTGCGCTGCGTGACGGCGTAGGACATGACGGCGTAGATACCCATGGTCGCGAGCAGCAGCGCGATCAGGGCGAAGACGCCCATCATCGCCGCCGCCACGCGCGGACCCGCGAGCGATTCGTGGACGACGCGGTCGAGCGTCTGCACGTTGAAGAGCGGCTGATCGCGATCAATCGAGCGCAACTCATTCTGCACGGCAGAGACGAGCTGCGACGGTTCGCTCGCGGTGCGCACGACGACCGTCATCGAACGCCACGGCGACTTAGCGTGCGCGACGTAAACTTCCGGCTCGATCTTCTCTTCGAGACCATCGTGGCGAACGCTGCCGACCACGCCGACGATCTCCCAGTAGCCTTTTTTCTCCGCGTCGCCGAAGTCGAGACGCTTGCCGAGCGGGTCTTCATTCGTGAAGAAGCGCGAGGCGAGCGCATCGTTGATGACGACGACGCGCGGCGCGTCCGCGCGGTCGTCCGCGTCAGTCAGGTAGCGACCGCGTCGCAGAGGAATGCTCATCGCCGCTGTGTAGTCGGGGCTCACAACGCGCCAACCGGCGTCGGTCTCCTGTCCTTTCGGCGGCGGCGTGCGTCCCTCGATTGTGAAGTTCGCGTAGGTGTTGCTGCGGCTGAGCGGCAGGATGTTGACCGCGCCGACTCGTTCGACCCCGGGCAGACTCTCGATCTTGCCGAGGAGCTGCTGGTAGAAATCGACGCGCGGCTGCGTCTTCTCGTACTTCTCGCCCGCCAGCGTTAAATCCATCACGACGACGTTCGAAGGGTTGAAGCCCGGCTCGACGCGCGTCAGTCCGATGAAGCTCTTGATCATGAGTCCCGCGCCGACGAGCAGGACGAGCGAGAGCGTGATCTCGGAGACGACGAGAAGACTTCGCAGGCGGCTGCGCGCGTGCGCGGCAGACGTGCGACCGCCCTCCTTCAAAGCCTCGTTGAAGCTCGTCCGGATGGCTTGCAGCGCGGGGGCGAGACCGAAAATGATCCCGGTAAGTACCGAGATGGCGAGCGTGAAGAAGAGAGCGCGGCGGTTAACCGCGACGTTCTCCCAACCGGGGATATAGCGCGCGAGGCTCTGCGGAATGCTGCTTGCCGTGAGCGCGACACCCCACACCGCGAGCAGCACGCCGAGCGCGCCGCCCGCGAGCGCGAGCACGACCGACTCAGTCAACAACTGACGAACGAGTCGCGCGCGGCTCGCGCCCATCGCCATGCGGATCGCGATCTCCTTCTGCCGTGCCGCGCCGCGCACGAGCAACAGGTTGGCGACGTTCGCGCATGCGAGCAGCAGGACGAAGCCGACCGCGCCGAGCAAGACGAGCAGGAATGGACGCGCCCCGCGCGTGTAGTAGGCGTTGATCGATTGCACGCCGAAGCTGCGTCCCGTGTTTGTGTCCGGGTACTGCTGCTCGATTTGTCGCGCGATGCCGGCGAGTTCCGCGCCCGCCGCGTCGGGCGTCGCACCGTCTTTCAAGCGACCGAGGACGCGCATGTAGTGGCTGCCGCGGTCTGCCGCGTCTTCGGCGTTGAAGGAGAGCGGCTTCCACAGCTCGCCGCCGTTGGGTGGAAAGTTGAAACGTGGCGGCATCACGCCGACGACCGTATAGCTCTCGCCGTTGAGTCTGAGCGCGCGCCCGACGATCTGCCGGTCTGAGCCGAAGCGACGCTGCCACAGCCCGTGACTCAAGACGACAATTTTGTCCTTGCCCCACTCCTCGTCTTCCGCCGTGAGTGTGCGACCGAGTGCGGGCTTGGCGTCAATCGCCTTGAAGAGCGCGGCGGAGACGACCGTGCCTTCGATGCGTTCGGGCTTGTCGCCTTCGCTCAGGTTGAAAGGCTTGTCGTAGTAGGCGGAGACGTTTTCGAGCGTGCGTGTGCGCGCACGTATGTCATAGAAGTTGGCGGGCGCGAACGAGCCGCGCTCGATGCCGCTCTGTGGGTTCTGCTCCCAGACTAAAAAGACACGCTCCGGAGCGGTGAACGAGAAGGGGCGCAGCAAGAGCGCGTCCACAGTGCTGAACATCGTCGTGTTCGCGCCGACGCCGAGCGCGATGGCGATGACGGCGACTGCCGTAAACCCAGGTTGCTTCCACAGCACGCGCAGCGCATAGCGCACGTCTCGGAGCAGGGTGTTCATCTTTCTCCTACATCACACCGGCGTGCGGCACGGCGCGTGGCGTCGAGGGCGGCGCTTGCTCGTCCTCTTCCTTGAAACTGACGGTCTCCTCTTTGACGACGCGACCGTCGAAGAGGTGTATGGCGCGGTCGGCGAAGGCGGCGTAACGCGGGTCGTGCGTGACCATGCAGATGGTCGCGCCGTTCTGGTGTAGATCGCGCAACAAGTCCATCACCGCCTCGCCGTTCTTCGAGTCAAGATTTCCGGTCGGCTCGTCGGCGAGCAGGATCAGAGGCTGACCCGCGACGGCGCGCGCGACGGCGACTCTCTGCTGTTGACCGCCGGAGAGTTGCGAGGGCAAGTGCTTGGCGCGGTGAACCATGCCGACTTTCTCTAACGCGTCCATCACGCGCTCCTTGCGCTCGGAGCCGCTGATGCCGCGATAGGTCAAAGGCAGCTCGACGTTCTCATAAACCGTGAGATCGCCGATCAGGTTGAAGCTCTGAAAGATGAAGCCGACCTCGCGGTTGCGTATGCGCGCGCGTTCGGAAGCGGAGAGATCGGAGACGGGGCGACCGTTGAGCCAGTACTTGCCGTCGGTCGGCGAATCCAGAAGTCCGAGGATCGAGAGCAGCGTTGACTTGCCGCAGCCCGAAGGTCCGGTGATCGAGACGTACTCGCCCTGACCGATGTCGAGGTGTGTGCCTGAGAGGGCGTGGGTCTCGACCTCGTCGGTATAGAAGACCTTTTTCACGTCCTGCAAGCGGATGAGAGGGGTTGTGCTCATTAGTTTCTCCTTAAGCATTCAGCATTCAGCATTCAGCAGTCAGCAAATCCGTCTGAGCCTTTCCGGCTGAGTGCTGAGTGCTGAGTGCCGAGTGCTTAATTCAGACGTATCCGGTTGTAGTTGTCCCACTGCGCAGTGTCGGAAAGGATGACGATGTCGCCCTCTTTCAAGCCTTCGAGAATTTCAACGTCGCTGACGGAGCTGCGACCGAGCTTGACGGTAATGCGCACGGCGGTCTTGCCGTCGGGCTCCAACTTGAACATGCTGATCGTCGAGTTCGCCTGACCTAAGGCAGGGCGATTGACGTGGAGCACGTTGTCGAGGCGTTCGAGATCAATCGTGCCGTCCACGCTCATGTCCGGGCGCGCGCCTTGCGGGAGCGCGCCGTCGAGCGCCACGTCCACCGTGACCGTGCCGTTCTGCGCCGCCGGGTCAATGCGCGAGACGTGACCCGGGATGACGCCGTTGCGCGTGTCGATGGAAGCCTGCTGCCCGACGGCGATGTCGCGCATCTGCGAGTCGGCGATGTGCAGCTCAGCCTTCAAGTGTTCCGGCTCGACGACGCGTGCGAGTTCCGTCCCCGGCGTCACCTGCTGACCTTCCTTGACCTGCATGTCGCGCAAGACGCCGTTCGTCCCGGCAAGCACGCGCAGCGTCCCCAACTGTTCGTGCTTGAGTTGGAGCAGAGCCTTCAACTGCGAGATGCGCGCCTGCTGCGAGGCGAGCTGCGCCTGCGCCGTGTTCTTCGTGCCTTCGAGCCGCTTCTGCTCGATGGCGTAGCGGTTCGCTAGTTCGTCGGCGCGGGATTTCGAGAGCTTCAAATTAAGCGCGGGCACAAGCCCTTCTTTAGCGAGCTGCGCGTCGGTGTCGGCTTGCAGCTTCGCCTGCTCGTACTCGGCGTGGACGTTGGCGGTGAGAGCCTGCTGGCTCAGCCGGTCGCTCTCGAGCTTCGCCTTGATGTTGTTGTACTCGGCTTCAGCCGAGCGCAGTTGATACTCTGTGTCAACGCCCGACTGCTGAAGCTCCGGGTTGCTCAGCTCGACAAGCACCGTGCCCGCCGACACCTCCGTGCCCGGCTGCACGAGGACGCGCTCGACGAGTCCCTGCTGCGCCGCCGCGATAACGCGGACGTTTTCAGGGACGAGCGTGCCCGCGCCGCGCACCTGCCGGAGCATCTGCCCGCGCTGCACCGTCCCCTTCCACGTCGTACCGCCTTCGACGGTCGGCGCGGCGGGCTTAATTTTCGTCAGCCCGTAGGTGATCAAAGCCAGCGCGCCGATACCGAAGACGGCGTAGAGGACGATGCGCACACGCTTCTTGTTTTTCGACTTTTTTCCGCGAGGAACGTCCATTGATGACACTTCTTCAAACTGCCTTTCGTCCGAGCGCGTCTGACCACTATCAGTGCGCGTGCGAACATCGTGCCGTGGGAGTTCCCTGATATTAGTTCGAGGATTGTCCATTTATTCTTGCCCCCTTCGCACCCGTGCGAAAGCGTTTTCTCGATAATGGGATTACTGGAATCGCCTTATTTCTGCGGCTGCGGGGCGTTTGACAGGTGCGAGGCAACGACCTGCCAACGACCGCCGCGCCGGACGTATGTGTCCGTGTAGCGCGACTGCTCCTTCACGAGTTTCCCCTCGCGCTGGTACTGCGTGACGACCCGCCCCCGGAGAATGACCGTGTTGCCGTAGGCTCGCGACTGCACGTCCTCCGTGTAAAACTTCATGGCGGGCGCGGCTGTGTCGCGGGGCTTCTTAAGCGACTCCATCAACTGCGGCTTGGTCTGGATCGCGCCGTTCGGGAATGTGATCGCGAAATCATCCGCGACGATGGCGTCCATCGTCTTCGCGTTGAACTGTTCGTAGGCGTCGAGCCAGGCGCGTTCGAGTTGACGCACCTCTAGCTCGGATCGGCTGATCCCGCCCGCGGGCGTCGTCGTCGCTTGTGCGAAGGAGCAGAGTGTCAGGGCTGCCAGTAAAGCTAGTAAGAGAATATATCTCATGTGTGATCTCTTGGTGGGCTCGCCGCGAAAGCGTGCGCTCCGTCGCCTCAGCCCTCATTTCAACCGTTCGCGGCGACCCGCTCGCCCTTCGCCGAATCGTTCGACACCCAGCCGTCAACGAGCTGGATGACGCGGTCGCCGTAAGCCGCGTTCGTCTCGGAGTGCGTGACCTGTATGATCGTCGTGCCTTCCGAGTTCAGATGCTTGAACAGCTCCATGATCTCGCGCCCCTGCGCCGAGTGGAGATTTCCCGTCGGCTCGTCGGCGAGAATCAGCTTTGGATTAGAGATGACGGCGCGCGCGACGGCGACGAGCTGCTGCTGACCGCCCGAAAGCTGGTTCGGGTACAAATCTTTCTTGCCGACGATCTGGAAACGATCCAGCACGTCGCCAACCATGCTCTGTCGCTCGGCGCGCTTGATGTCCTTGTATGAGAGTGGGATGTCGAGGTTTTCGTAAACCGTCAGGTGGTCGAGCAGGTGATAGCTCTGGAAGACGAAGCCGATGTTGTTCTTGTTCAGCTCGTTGCGCTTCTTGCGGTCGAGCTTGTGGACTGCCTCGCCCCAGAAGTGGTACTCGCCCGTCCAAGCCGAGTCTAACATTCCGAGAATGCCGAGCAGCGTAGATTTCCCTGCGCCCGACGGTCCCATGATCGAGACAAACTCGCCCTCTTTAATATCGAGATTGATCTGCCGCAGGACGAAAGTCTTACTCACACCTTGCTCGAAAAACTTTTCGACGTTACGTAGTTGGATCATTTTCTCACGTCGGGCGCTAAGGGCGCGCGTCTCTCTTTCAAAAATTTATTGACGCGCCGCACGCAAAATCACGGGCGCTATAGGAAGGTGGGCTAAGCTTTCCTTATAGGAAGCGGTGTGCCAGTCTCGGAAAAACTGAAAAGGCGATGAAATGACGGGTTTTTAACGGATCAAGCGCGCGGCAGCGGGTCGTGCGTTCTCAGTTTTGGGACGGGAATTTTTCGGAATTGGGAAAGGGCGAAGCAACTCCGTTCATTTCCAAACGCGATCCGGATCAAATAGTAGAGGGAAAAACTGCCCGCCCATCTTCTCGCCCTTCGGTACGGGCGGCACGCCTTCGAGCGGTGGCGCGTCCGAGGCGGAACGCACGCCGTCGCGAAAGGCGTTGATGACAACGGCGCGGCGCGGGCGCGGGGTCGAGTTCTCGAAAGAGCCGTGCACCATTAGCGGATGATGGAACGAAGCCTCGCCCTGCTTCAACTCAACGGCGACGGGCTTGAAGTCGCGCCTCTGCTCGGCAGTCAAGACAGACTTGATCGCGTCCATGTCATCGGCGAGCCCCGTGACGGGGAGCAGATTCCAGCGTTGGCTGCCCGGCACGTAGTGGACGCAGCCGTTCTCGCGCGTCGAGTCGTCGAGACCGATCCAGCAGGAGAGGTGTGCGACTGGGAAGGTGCGCGTCCAGTAGGAATAGTCCTGATGCCACGCGACGACTCCGCCGTGCCGCGCGGGCTTGCAGAAGAGTTGATCGTGCCAGAAGCGCACCGCGCCTTCGAGAAGTTGCGACGCGGGCACGGTGAACGCCGGGTGCCACAACAGATCGTGGAAGCCCACTGCTATGCGCCAAGCGCCGAGCGCGTGCAGCAGGACGCGCGACGGATCGCTCGATTCGTTCGCGTGGAACTCGTAGAAGAGGTGATGGAGCGGGTGCGACGGATCGGTCAGCTCGCGCAGCTCCGCGCGCAGACGCTCGACCTGCTCGTCGTCAAGGACGCGGACGCCTGCCAAGTAGCCATTCTCGCGGAAGAACTCGACCTGCTCGTCACTCAAACGATAGCGCGCCCATTCTTGCGCCGTCTGTGGGAGCTTGAACAGGTCACTGACTAATTCATGCCTCACCGAAAGGTCTTCAGACATCTTTCACACTTCGGAACACTGTCTAGCTTCGTCTCCACTTCGCGTCTTTGCGCCGGTGCGTGAGTATAGTTTTCACGCACCGGCGCAAAGACGCAAAAGAGATGAGGAGTTTGCGCCGCTCACTCGGTCTCGGTTCGTCGCGAAGCCTCGTCGTCCATGATGTAAACCGTCTTGATGTTAACGAACTCGCGTATGCCGAACGCGCTCAGCTCGCGCCCGTAGCCGGAGCGCTTTGTCCCGCCGAAGGGCAGGCGCGGATCGCTCGCCACCATCGCGTTGATGAAGACCGAGCCCGACTCGATCTCCGACGCGAAACGCTCGCGCTCCGTCGCCTCGTTCGTCCACGCGCTCGCGCCCAGACCGAACGGCGTGTCGTTCGCGATCCGTATCGCCTCGACAACGGAAGCGACGCGAAAGAGCAATGCGACGGGAGCGAAGAACTCTTCGCAATAGCCGGGCGAGTTTTCCGGAATGTCTTCGAGCACCGTCGGCGCGAAATAGAAACCGCGTTCAGGCATCTTTACAGGGCTGCGGAACGCGCGCGCGCCAGCCGCGACTGTTTTGCTCATCTGTCCCTCGATGTCGCGCACGATCTGCGCGGTCGCGAGCGGACCGATCTCGGTCGCTTCGTCGAGCGGGTCGCCGACCTTGAGCTCCGCCATGCCTTCTTTCATGCGTCGCGCAAACTTGTCGTAGATTTTTTCGTGGACGATGAAGCGCTTCGCCGCGATGCACGACTGCCCGTTGTTGATCGTGCGAGCCTTGACCGCCGTCTTCACGGCTTCGTCGAGGTTCGCGCTCGGCATAACGATGAAGGGATCACTGCCACCAAGTTCGAGCACAGTCTTCTTGATGAGCTTCCCCGCCGTGGATGCAACGCTCGCGCCCGCGTGTTCACTACCCGTCAACGTCGCCGCCGCAACCCTCTTATCTTCGAGCACGCGGTTGACCTGATCCGACGTGATGAGCAGCGTTTGAAACTCGCCGCGGTCGAAACCGGCGCGACGGAAAATGTCTTCGATGGCGAGAGCGCACTGCGGCACGTTCGAGGCGTGTTTGAGCACGCCGACGTTGCCCGCCGCGAGCGCGGGCGCGGCGAAGCGTATGACTTGCCAGAAGGGAAAATTCCACGGCATCACCGCGAGCACGACGCCAATCGGTTGGTATCGCACGAAGCTGCGCGTCGCACTCGTCTCGACAATTTCGTCCGCTAAAAATTGTTCGGCGTGCTCGGCGTAGTAGCGGCAAACCCAGGCGCACTTCGCCGCCTCTTCGCGCGCAGACTTGATGGGCTTGCCCATCTCGACCGTCATGAGACGCGCGAATACGTCTTTCTCCGATTCAAGAATTTCCGCCGCACGCAAGAGCTTCCCGGCACGCTCGGCAAACGACGTGCGGCGATGCGACTGAAACGCTTCGACCGCGCGCCCAAGCTTCACATCTATCTCACGGTCGGTGAGCGGCGCGAACTCTTTCAACGTTTCGCCCGTCGCGGGATTGATCGTCGCAATCGGCATTGCATTTCCCCTTTGAAATTATTGAGCACCGCCGCACTCACGGCACTAGAACGATCTTGCCGTAAGCCCCCGGCTCTAACAGTTCCTTGTGCGCTCGCACTGCCTCTGCGAGTGGCAACTCCTTGCCGACGACTGGTCTGAGCGTTCCGGCTTCGAGCCCCGCGCCAAGCGCAGCATGGATCGAGACGTGCTCGGCGGGCGAGATGTTGAAAGCCGTCATGCCGTGAATGCTCGCGTCGCGCCCCATCGCCTGCCGCGGATCGATCTCGACCCGCCCACGGCTGCCGACGACGACGACGCGCCCGAATCGCGCGAGTACGCCGAGGTCTCGGTCGAGGTTCACATTCGCGAGCATCTCGATGATCACGTCAACGCCGCGCGCCTCTGTCAATCGCATCAGCTCTTCGAGGTAGCCCGGCGAACGATGATCAAGGACGTGATGCGCGCCCTCTTGCGCGACGAGTCGCCGCCCTTCTTCCGTCCCGCCCGTGCCGAAGACCGTCATGCCCGCCGCTCGCGCCAGTTGCACCGCCGCAGTGCCGACGCCGCCGCTCGCGCCGTGCACGAGCACAGACTCGCCCGCTCTTGCCTCGGCGCGCCCGAAGAGCGCGCGATGCGCCGTCACGTAAGGCACGCCGAGTGCTGCGCCCTGAGCGAAAGTTATCTTATCCGGCAGCGAGTGGACGTGCGCCTCTTCGCAGAGCGCCAGCTCCGCATATGTCCCTGTCACGCTCCCCGCCACGTAAACACGGTCTCCGACCTTGAAACGTTTGACCTCCGCGCCGACTGCCTCGACCGTGCCCGCCGCGTCAGAGCCCGGCGTGTAAGGCAAGGCGGGCGTTCGCGCGTATGCGCCGGAGCGGATGTAGGTCTCGACCGGGTTGACGCCGGCAGCGCGGACGCGGACGACGAGCTGCGACGACGCGGGCTGCGGATTGTTGACCTCTTCGAGCCTCATCACCTCCGGCTCACCGAACTCGTACACGCGGATCGCTTTCATCTACAGACACCTCCACGCCGCCGAAGGCTGCGGAATCGCTCTCTAAAAAATTGTCGAACGGGTGCGAAGTATATTAACTTGCTCGCGCCCGTTAACCAAAGAATGGATCGCTTCTCTCCTCTCCACGTCATCCTCCTGCTCGCCGCCGCGTTCGTGGCTGGCATGATCAACTCGGTCGCGGGCGGCGGCACGCTCCTCACCTTCCCCGCGCTCATCGCGCTCGGACTCGATCCGAAAGTCGCGAACGCGACGAGCACGGTCGCACTGTGGCCCGCGCTGGTCGGAGGTCTCTTCGGCTATCGGCGCGAGATGGAAGGCACGCGCGATCTGCTGTGGCGACTCGGACTCGCGAGCGTGGTCGGCGGCGGGGTCGGCGCGTGGCTCTTGATCCGCACGCCGTCGCAAACCTTCGCGCGCCTCGTCCCGTTCCTCATCCTCTTCGCGACGGTGCTCTTCATGTTGCAGGAGCCGATCAATCGTCTCGTGCGTGTGGGCGAGTTGAAGCCTGACGAGGCGCGGCGCAGGCGTTGGTGGGCGGGCGCGATATGTTTTCAGTTCTGCTCGGCGATCTACGGCGGCTACTTCGGCGCGGGCAACGGCATCCTCATGCTCGCGGCGATGGGGCTGCTGGGGCTCACAGACATTCACCGCGCCAATGGGCTGAAAAATTTTCTGGGGATCGCTCTCAACTTCGTCGCCATCGTCGCCTTCGCTGCGTCGGGTCTGGTCGAATGGCACATCGCGCTTCTGATGGCGCTCGGCGCGGTCGGGGGCGGCTACTTCGGCGCGACCGCCGCGCGGCGGGTGGGAAGGACAATCGTGCGCCGCGCCGTTGTCATCATCGGCTTCGCCATCGGCTGCCTTATGCTGTGGCGCACCTTCGCAGGCTGATCACGACGGACTTCGACGCGGGCGTGTTGCTCAACTCCGCAACGTGTCGCAGGGGCACGAGCACGTTCGTCTCCGGAAAGTATGTGGCGGCGCAGCGACGCGGGATCGAATAAGGCACGACGCGGAAGCGGCGCGCAATGCGCTCCTCGCCCTCGAAATGGCTGACGAGATCGATCGTCTCACCTTCGGCGAGCCCCGCCTCTCGCACATCATCCGGGTTGAGAAAGACGACGCGCCGCTCGTTGTGAATCCCTCGATAGCGATCATCGTTTCCGTAAATCGTCGTGTTGAACTGATCGTGGCTGCGCATGGTCATCATCAAAAACTGTCCGGGCGCGAGACGCAGGTGCGGCAGAGGGTGCACGGTGAACTCAGCCTTGCCCGAAGCCGTCTTGAACTTGCGCTCGCGCGCGCCGTTTGGCAGGTAGAAACCGCCGGCATCGCGCACGCGCCGGTTGTAGTCCTTGAAGCCGGGAATGACGCGCTCGATTGAGTCGCGTATGAGATCGTAGTTCCCCGCTAAAGCATCCCAGTCAACCGTCGTCCGCGTGCCGAGAGTTGCGCGCGCAAGCCTCGCGACGATTGCCGTCTCGCTGAGCAGCCCGTCGGACGCCGGAGCGAGCGTGCCGCGCGAAGCCTGTACGACGCCCATCGAGTTTTCGCAACTGACAAACTGCTCACCCGAAGATTGCGCGTCGCGTTCGGTGCGACCGAGGCACGGCAGGATCAAAGCCTGCTCGCCGGTGATGAGGTGTGCGCGGTTGAGTTTCGTCGAGACGTGAACCGTGAGCCGCGTGCGGCGCAGGGCTTCGGCGGTGAACTCCGTGTCGGGCGTGGCGGAGAGAAAATTCCCGCCGAGCGCGAAGAAGACTTTCGCCTTCCGTTCATGCATGGCATGGATCGCGCCAACCGTATCGAAGCCGTGCTCACGCGGCGGCTCGAACGAAAACTCCCGCGCGAGGTCGTTCAAAAAAGTTTCGGTCGGTCGCTCCCAGATGCCCATCGTGCGGTCGCCCTGCACGTTCGAGTGCCCGCGCACGGGGCACGCGCCCGCGCCGGGCTTGCCGATCTGCCCGCGCAGCAAAAGGAGGTTGACGATCTCCTGAATGTTCGCCACAGCGTTGCGGTGCTGCGTGAGCCCCATCGCCCAGCAGAAGATCGTGCGCTCTGATTCGATCAAGACACGCGCCGCCGCGCGAATCTGCTCGCGCGCGATGCCGCTCTCTTCTGTAATCTCTTCCCAGCTCGTTTCGTGGATCGCGGCGGCGTACAGGTCGAAGCCGTTGGTGAACTCTCGCAGAAAAGCGCGGTCGAGCACTTCGCCCGGTCTGCGCGCCTCTTCTTCGAGCATCTCTTTGGCGATGCCTTTGAGGAGCGCGACATCGCCGTTGATGCGGACTTGTAGGAAGAGATCGGCGAGTTGCGTGCCTGAGCCGAGCAGGCTGAAAATTTCCTGCGGGTGTTTGAAGCGTCGCAAGCCCGTCTCGGGGAGCGGGTTGATGTGGACGATCCGGCAGCCGCGACGCTTCGCGTGCATCAGAGACGTGAGCATACGCGGGTGGTTCGTCCCCGGATTCTGACCGATGATGAAGATCGCGTCCGCCAACTCAAAATCGTTGAGCGTCACCGTGCCCTTGCCAACGCCGATGGTGGGGGTGAGCGCTGAACCCGAAGATTCGTGGCACATATTCGAGCAGTCGGGCAGATTGTTCGTGCCGAACTGCCGGACGAAAAGTTGATAGAGGAACTCCGCCTCGTTCGACGTGCGACCTGAAGTGTAAAAGATCGCCTCATCGGGCGACGCGAGCGCGTTCAGCTCTGCGGCGATCAACTTGAACGCTTCGTCCCAACTGATCATCTCGTAATGATCGCTCCCGCGACGGAGAAACATCGGCTGCGTGAGCCTGCCCTGCTGGTTTAGCCAGAGGTCTGACTGCTCGGACAACTCCGCGACGCTCCACTTTCGGAAAAACTCCGGCGTCACGCGCTTGCGTGTCGCTTCGTCGGCGACGTGCTTCGCGCCGTTCTCGCAAAACTCCGCGTGCGTGCGCTCGCCATCTGGTTCGGGCCAAGCGCAGCCCGGACAGTCGAACCCGTCCTTCTGATTCACGCGCAGCAAAGTCTTGAGACTGCGCCCCACGCCCATCTCGCGAAACGAATACTTCATCGTCGCGAGGATAGCGGGCACGCCCGCCGCGACCTCCGACGGGCGCACGAACTCGCCGCCCTCCAACTCCGCCGGCGGCTGCGCGCGACGCGACTGATGCTCGTCGCTGATGGACGAGTCAGCGACTGTCCCGGCGTGAGCGACCGTTTGTTCGCCCGCGCCGAGAGACGAATCATCGCTCGCATTGCCGCCGCCCGTCGGCTTTGGCTTCGCGGTGCTGTAGTGATTCGCTTGCTCGCTCGCAGCCTCATCGCTCTGCCGCGACACGGCTTCCTGTTTTGTAGGCTGATGAGTCTCTGCCATCAATTATTACCTTCGATCAAACGATACTGCACTCACGCCGGGCGGAAAAAGTTCGAGCTTGCGTGCAAGCGTCCGTTCGAGTTTGTCGAGGAACGCCGCGCGGCTGACGAGCTTTGCGCCGAGTCTCTCGATGTGCGGCGTCAACACCTGCACATCGATCCAGTCGAGCCCGCGCGCGCGCAGGTGCTCGAAGAGGTAGAGCAGCGCGAGCTTCGACGCGTTCGGTCGCAGATAGAACATGCTCTCACACGCGAACGCGCCGCCCGCGTCCACGCCGTAGATGCCGCCGACCAGCTCTTCATTCTCCCAAGCCTCTGCGCTGTGCGCGTGACCGAGGCGGTGAAGCGCATGGTAAGCCTCGAACATCTCCGGCGTGATCCACGTCCCCGTCTCGTCGGGTCTAGCGACGAGCGCACAGTGGAGCATAACGCGTGGGAAGTCTGCATCAATCGTAAGTCTAAACGGCGACTGACGACTGCGGCGCGCGAGGCGGCGCGGGACGTGTAGCGAGTCCCATTCGAGTATGGCGCGCTCGCGCGGAGAGAACCAAGGGAGCGGACAGTTCTCGATGGGCCACGGAAAGATGCCGCGCCGGTAGGCAGCGATGAGATTGTCGGGCTGGAGGTTACCACCGACCGCGACGATGTCGCCGTAGTTATCAGCGCGCGGATCGGGGAAGTCCATCAGCGCAGTCGTGCGCTTGAAGAACGTCGCAGGGTGCTGATCTCTTTGGGCGTGGCGCATGGCGAGGCTGACTGAGATTTAACCGCGCGGGTAGTTGAGTTGTAATTCGTCGTCTCTGACCTCGACCGTGACTTCCCCGCCCTGTTCGAGCGATGAGCCGAAGAGTAGTTCTTCCGCGAGCGGCTCTTTGATCTTCTGCTGGATGAGACGCGCCATCGGTCGCGCGCCCATCGCGCGGTCGTAGCCGCGATGTGCGAGCCACGCGCGCGCGTCTTCGGTCAGGCGCACGGTGACGTTTTTCTCTACGAGCTGTGCATTAACCTCTTTGACGAGCTTATCAACGACCAGCTCCGTCGTCTCGAAGCTGAGCGCGTCGAAAGCGATCCAGGCATCGAGGCGGTTGCGAAATTCAGGGCTGAAGGTTCTTTCAATCACGCCGCGACCCTTGCCGCGCCCCGTCTCGTTCGTTTGGAAACCCATGCCGCCCGCCGACAGCTCGTGCGCGCCCGCGTTCGTCGTCATGATCAAAACGACGTTGCGGAAGTCCGCCTTCTTGCCGTTGTTGTCTGTGAGAGTGGCGTGATCCATCACCTGCAAGAGGATGTTGAAGAGATTGGGGTGCGCCTTCTCGATCTCGTCGAGGACGAGGACGGCGTAGGGCGTTTTGTTAACGGCGTCGGTCAAGAGTCCGCCCTGATCGAAGCCGACATAGCCGGGCGGCGCGCCGATGAGACGCGAGACCGTGTGCGACTCGGCATACTCGCTCATGTCGAAGCGCAAAAACTCGACGCCCATCGCGGCGGCAAGTTGCTTGGCAAGCTCCGTCTTGCCGACTCCCGTGGGACCTGAAAAGAGGAACGAGCCCGTCGGCTTCTCCTGATGACCGAGACCGGAGCGCGAGAGCTTGATCGCCTTGACGATCTGAGCGATTGCCGCGTCCTGTCCGAAGATGACCGACTTCAACTCGCGTTCGAGATCGCGCAGACGATCCCGCTCCGAGCCGCCGACGGTCTTGGGCGGAATCTTCGCCATGCGCGAGAGGACGAGTTCGATCTCAGCCGTGCCGACCG
The DNA here is from genome assembly GCA_032230165.1 of Acidobacteriota bacterium. Classification (GTDB taxonomy): domain Bacteria; phylum Acidobacteriota; class Blastocatellia; order Pyrinomonadales; family Pyrinomonadaceae; genus JAIVGV01. The sequence continues at coordinate 17,304 of JAVXVR010000308.1, forward strand.
TGTCGGGTCGCTCGGCGGCGGGCAGCAGCTTCATCGCCGCGCCTGCCTCGTCAATCACATCAATAGCTTTGTCAGGCAGGAAGCGGTCGTGCAGGTACTTCGCCGCCAGCTCCGCCGCGAGCTGCAAAGCTTCGGGCGCGTAGCGGACGCCGTGATGCTCCTCGTAGTAGCCCTTCAAACCGTTCAGAATCTCGACCGTCTCTGCGACAGACGTTTCGCCGATCTCAATCTTCTGGAAACGTCGTGCGAGTGCGCGGTCGCGCTCGAAGGCGGCTTTGTATTCGGGGTAGGTGGTCGAGCCGATGCAGCGCAAGCTCCCCGAGGCGAGCGCGGGCTTCAAGATGTTCGAGGCGTCCATCGTGCCGCCTGACACGGCTCCAGCGCCGACGATAGTGTGAATCTCGTCAATGAAGAGGATCGCGCCGGGAATTTTTTTGAGCGCGGTGATGATCGCCTTGAATCTCTGCTCGAACTCGCCGCGATACTTCGTGCCCGCGAGCACCGCCCCCATGTCGAGCGCGAAAACTTTCGCGTCTTTCAAAACCTCCGGCACTTCCCCTTTATGAATCTTGAGCGCGAGCCCTTCGGCGATGGCGGTCTTGCCCACGCCCGGCTCGCCGACGTAGATCGGGTTATTCTTACGACGACGACAGAGAATCTGGATCGTCCGTAAGACTTCGACGCTGCGACCGATCAGAGGATCGATGTGACCCTCGCTCGCGTGCTCGACGAGATCGACCGTGAATGCGGCGAGCGGATCATGCGCCGTCTCGATTGCGCCCTCTTCGTCCTCTTCGCCCCATCCCTCGACCGACGGCTCAGTCTGCCCTGCGATCTTCGAGATGCCGTGCGCGAGGTAGTTGAGCACGTCGAGGCGGCGGATGCCTTGAGCTTTAAGCAAATAGACTGCGTAAGACTTATCGGCTTGAAAGAGCGCGGCGAGGATGTTGCCGCCGTCAACCACGCGCTGCCCGCTGCCCTCGGCTTGCAAGAGCGCATATTGAAGGACGCGCGCGAACATGATGGTCTGCTGCGGCGCGTCAGCCACGAGCGACTCGTCG
>JAVXVR010000397.1:0-5189 GCA_032230165.1 Acidobacteriota bacterium
GCCATTGTCTCTCTCGCTCCTTACGGAATTGATTCATTTGTTCATTGATTCATTGACTTAATGAATCAATGATTTAATTACTTAGCGACTCCCTGCACCTTCGCGATCACCTCTTCGGCAATGTTGCGCGGCGCTTGATCGTAGCGCTCGAAGTGCATGGTCGAAGTGGCGCGCCCCTGTGTCGCCGAGCGCAGGTCGGTCGTGTAGCCGAACATGTCGGAGAGCGGGACGTAAGCCGTGATGACCTGCGCGCCGCCCGGTCGCTGCTCCATCTTCTCGATCTGTCCACGGCGTCGGTTCAAGTCGCCGTTGACCGCGCCCATGTACTCTTCGGGCGTGACGACTTCGACGCGCATGATCGGTTCCAGAATGACGGGCTTCGCCTTCCTCACTGCGTCCTGAAACGCGAGCGAGCCCGCGATATGGAACGAGCGCTCGTCGGAATCAACCTCGTGGTACGCGCCGTAGACGAGGCGCACGCGTATGTCCACCAGCTCGTAGCCGGCGAGGAAGCCGCGCTCCATCGCGTCCTTGATGCCCTCTTCGGTCGGCTTGATGAACTCGCGCGGGATGGCGCCGCCCGTGATCTTGTTCTCGAAGACGAAGCCTTCGCCCGGCGCAGGCTCGATCTCGATCTCGACGTGACCGAACTGACCGCGTCCGCCCGTCTGACGCTTGAAGATTTCCTTGCCCGGAGCCGGTTGCGTGATCGTCTCGCGGTACGCGACCTGCGGCTTGCCGACGTTAGCCTCGACGCCGAACTCGCGCTTCATGCGGTCAACGATGATCTCTAAGTGCAACTCGCCCATCCCGGCGATGATCGTCTGCCCCGTCTCCTGATCGGTCGAGACGTTGAAGCTGGGGTCTTCCTGCGCGAGACGCGAAAGAGCCGTGCCGAGCTTGTCCTGATCCTGTCGCGTCTTCGGCTCGACCGCGACGCGTATGACGGGGGCGGGGAAATCCATCGCTTCGAGGATGACGGGCTTGTTTTCGTCGCAGACCGTGTCGCCGGTCGTGACCTGCTTCATGCCGCCGATGGCGATGATCTCTCCAGCTGACGCCTCGTCAATATCTTCACGGTCGTTCGCGTGCATCAGCATCAAGCGACCGACGCGCTCCTTCGTCTGCTTGACGGGGTTATAGACGTAAGAGCCTTTCTTGATCGTGCCCGAATAGATGCGGACGAATGAGAGCTGACCGAGGTGCTTATCCGCCATGATCTTGAAGACAAGTCCGGCGAATGGCGCGGTGTCTTCGGGGGGTCGCATCTCCATCTCGCCGGTCTTCGGGTTGATGGCTTCGACCGGCGGAATGTCGAGCGGCGAAGGAAGAAAATCAACGACGGCATCGAGCAGCGTCTGCACACCCTTGTTCTTGAACGCCGAGCCCGTGACGACGGGGACGAGCTTGAGCGCGAGCGTGCCCTTGCGCAGCGCCGCGCGAATCTGCGCGTCGGTAAAGCTCGCGCCCTCGTCTTCGAGATACTGACCCATCAGCTCTTCGTCCGCCTCGGCGGCGGCTTCCAAGAGCTTGTGCCGCGCGGCTTCGGCAGCGGCTTGCAAGTCGGCGGGGATGTCAATCGTCTCGTACTGCGCGCCCTTCGACTCGTCATTCCAGAGCAGCGCCTTCATCGTGATGAGATCGACGACGCCCTTGAACTGATCTTCGAGACCGATGGGAATCTGTAGCGCGACCGGGTTTGCGCCTAAGCGAGTGATGATTGACTCGAACGAGCGATCAAAGCTCGCGCCCGCGCGGTCCAGCTTATTGATAAAGCAGATGCGGGGCACGCCGTACTTGTCCGCCTGACGCCAGACGGTTTCACTCTGCGGCTCGACGCCCGCCACGCCGTCGAAGACGGCGACCGCGCCGTCGAGGACGCGAAGCGAGCGCTCGACTTCCATCGTGAAGTCCACGTGACCCGGCGTGTCGATGATGTTGATGCGGTGCTCGATGCCGTTGCGCTTCCAGAAACAGGTCGTCGCAGCACTGGTGATCGTGATGCCGCGCTCCTGCTCCTGCTCCATCCAGTCCATCGTCGCCGTGCCCTCGTGCACCTCGCCGATCTTGTGCGAGACGCCCGTGTAGAAGAGCACGCGCTCGGTCGTGGTCGTCTTCCCGGCATCAATGTGCGCCATGATGCCGATGTTGCGGAACTTGTTGAGGTCTTGCTTAGCCATGATCTTGAGCATTCAGCATTCAGCATTCAGCATTCAGCTTGTTCGAGCCTTTCCGGCTGAGCGCTGAGTGCTGACGGCTGAGTGCTTCTCTACCACTTGTAATGCGCGAACGCCTTGTTGGCTTCCGCCATGCGATGCGTGTCCTCGCGCTTCTTGACGGCGTTGCCGCGATTGTTGGAGGCTTCGTGCAACTCGCCGGCGAGGCGGTCGATCATCGTCTTCTCGCCGCGCGCGCGCGCCGCCGCGACGATCCAGCGGATCGCCAAACTCCCGCGCCGCTCCTGCGCCACTTCAATCGGCACCTGATAGTTCGCGCCGCCGACGCGACGGGTCTTGACCTCGACGGTCGGGCGCACGTTGTCAATCGCGCGCTTGAACGCCTTCAAAGGGTCTTCGCCCGCGCGCTCGCCGAGCTGCAAGAGGGCGTTGTAAAAAATCTTCTCCGAGGTGGACTTCTTCCCGCCCCACATCAAGCCGCTGATGAACTTCGTCACGAGCGGGCTGTTGTAAACCGGATCGGGCAGAACCTCTCGCCTGTCGGCAACTCTTCTTCTAGGCATAAATCAGCACTCAGCATTCAGCAGTCAGCAAAACTCTTTCTGCGCTGACCGCGCTTCGTTTAAACCACAGCCGCTCGCAACCAGACAAAAGCTGAATGCTGATTGCTGACGGCTGAATGCTCCTCTACTTCTTGCCGCCCTTCGCCGCGCCCGCCGCGCCGCTCTTCGGTCGCTTCGCGCCATACTTCGAACGACTCTGCTTGCGGTCGGAGACACCGACCGAATCCAAAGTGCCCCGGATGACGTGGTAGCGCACGCCCGGCAAATCTTTGACGCGCCCGCCGCGGATGAGCACGATGGAGTGCTCTTGCAAGTTGTGCCCGACGCCGGGAATGTATGTCGTCACCTCGATGCCATTCGTCAAACGCACGCGCGCCACCTTGCGCAGCGCCGAGTTAGGTTTCTTCGGCGTCTGCGTATAGACGCGCGTGCAGACGCCGCGCTTCTGCGGGCTGGATTGCAACGCCGGGCTCGCCGTCTTGTACTTGACGGCTTTGCGACCTTTGCGGACGAGTTGGTTGATGGTCGGCACTGCTCTTTTGTCCTCTTTCGACTTTCGCTAAAGCGCAAGAGGCTCCGAATCCTGCCTCTCACCGGAACTCGTCCGGTAGTCAGCGCAAGACGCGGCTCGCCTCGAATGATTCAGTTAACTTAAGGGATGTTCTGAAGCTTTCGACCCCTCAAGGGGTCGGGTGCGGATCATGGCTTCCCAAAGAGCCAACGTTTCTCTGTGGCGTCGCTCCGTTGCGGAGAGGAGAGTCAAAATGCGACTCTCGCTTTATTGACGGGCTTCGACGCGGGATTCCGCCCCGAAGGGCGGCGCGCGAGCCTTTACGCCACAATATTTATCAAGCGACAGTTCTCTTTTCAGAGACAGCCGGGCAACGCCTCCGCACCCATCAGAACCAACTCGAGCGTTGCACTATCGTGAATCGGACTACTAGCCCAAACGGGAGACTATACGGATCAGTCCGCGACCTGTCAAGCTGACGCGCGGATGTTCGCAAACGCGACCATGAAGTCCGCCGCCGCGAGAAAGGCGACGCGATGTGCGACGAAAAAGGCGACCCCGTTTGATGAGGTCGCCCCTCCGCCTGTTGCTTTGACGGCGAGCTGCTGAGGACTACGCCTCTTCGCCGCCGTCTTTCCCATCGCCCGTTGCGACGACAGCCTTCGCCGCCGGCTCCGGCACGGCGATGATGTCGGGCAGTTCTGCAAACTCCTGATCGAGCCCGATGGACTGATCCGCCGTCTCGTCGCGGTCGATCTTGACGTTGCGGTAGAACTCCATCCCCGTGCCCGCAGGGATGAGCCGCCCCATGATGACGTTCTCCTTCAAGCCCCGCAGGTGATCGACGCGTCCCGAAATCGCCGCCTCGGTCAAGACGCGCGTCGTCTCCTGGAACGAAGCCGCGGAGATGAACGAGTCGGTCGAAAGCGATGCCTTCGTGATACCGAGCAGGAGCGGTTCGGCGGAGGCGGGCTGCCCGTCCGCGCCGATTATGCGTGCGTTCTCGTCCGTGAAGCGGAAACGATCAACTTGCTCATCAAGCAGGAAGTCCGTGTCGCCCACGTCGGAGATTTTCACCCAGCGCAGCATCTGCCGGACGATCACCTCGATGTGCTTATCGTTGATGTTAACGCCCTGCAAACGATAGACCTCTTGAATCTCGTTCGTCAGGTACTCCTGCAAACGGTTCATGCCGAGCACGCGCAGGATGTCGTGCGGATTAAGTGGTCCATCCATCAACGCCTCGCCCGCCCGGACGCGGTCGCCTTCCTGCACGTTGATGTGCGTGCCGCGCGGAATGTCGTACTCGCGCTCCTCGCCGTCGTCGCCGACGACGATGATCTTGCGCTTACCCTTGGCGATGGGACCGAGCTTGATGATGCCGTCAATCTCACTCATGATCGCCGTCTCGCGGGGCTTGCGCGCCTCGAACAACTCGACGACGCGCGGCAGACCGCCCGTGATGTCTTTCGTCTTCGTCGTCTCGCGCGGAATCTTCGCGATGACGTCGCCCGGCTCGACGACCGTGCCGTCCGTCACCATCAGGTTGGCGCGCACAGGCATCTGGTAGGTCTTTAAGACCTTGTTCGACGCGCTGCGGATTTCCAGACGCGGCTGCTTCTTCTCGTCGGGCGAGTCCTTGACGACGAGTCGCGCCTGACCCGTCACCTCGTCAACCTCTTCGTCAACCGTCACGCCTTCCTTCAAGTCCTGGAACTTCACGTGACCGGCGACCTCCGTGAGGATCGCGAAGGTGAACGGGTCCCAACTGGCGAGCAGTTGATCTTCCTGAACGCGCGCGCCGTCTTCGACGAGGATGTGCGCGCCGTAAACGATCTGGTAGCGCGCGACCTCGCGCCCGCGACCGTCGGTGATCGTCAACGCGCCGTTGCGATTCATCGCGATGATTTCACCGCGACGATTCTTGACGGTCTGCAA
>JAVXVR010000462.1:0-3147 GCA_032230165.1 Acidobacteriota bacterium
TCAGCCGTCAGCCAAACAAAATAGAGGCTGGGTTGCTGAGTACTGAATGCTGAGTGCTGAGTGCTGAAATATGACAGCCAGCTTCATCTTCGTCATCGCCCTCATCGCGCTCGCGCTCGTTTTCGACTACATCAACGGCTTCCACGACGCGGCGAACTCCATCGCGACGGTCGTCTCGACGCGCGTGCTCTCGCCCGGCATCGCCGTGGCGTGGGCAGCGTTCTTCAACTTCGTCGCGTTCGCCGTCTTCGGCACGCGCGTGGCGAAGGCGATTGGCGATGGCGTCAGGATGGACTTGATCGCGCCCGAATGGCGACTCTACGTGCTGCTCGCCGCCCTGCTCGGCGCGATCATCTGGAACTTGATCACTTGGTGGCTGGGGCTGCCCACGTCTAGTTCGCACGCGCTGCTCGGTGGCTACGCGGGCGCAGGGATCGCGGCTTACGGCGGCGTCCACGGCTTGCTCAAGACCGACGTGTGGATGCGCACGATCAAGTTCATCGTGCTCTCGCCGCTCATCGGCGCGGTGCTCGGCTTCGCGATGATGGTGGCGGTCAGTTGGATGTTCCGTCGCTGGACGCCGCACCACGTGGATAAATTTTTCCGGCGCGGTCAACTCTTCTCCGCCGCCGCCTTCTCGCTCGGTCACGGCGGCAACGACGCGCAAAAGACGATGGGCATCATGACGGCGGTGCTCGCCGCGGGCGGCGTCCTCTCCTACGGGCAGAACGGCACGCTGCCCGCGATCCCGATCTGGGTCGTGCTCGCGGCGCATGCGGCAATCGCGCTCGGCACGCTCTCAGGCGGCTGGCGGATCGTGCGCACGATGGGCACGCGCATCACCAAACTGAAACCCGTCGGCGGCTTCTGCGCCGAGACGGGCGCGGCTCTGACGCTCGCCTACGTGACGCTGACCGGGACGCCCGTCTCGACGACGCACACCATCACGGGCGCGATTGTCGGCGTCGGCGCAACAAGACGACTCTCCGCCGTCAAGTGGGGCGTGGCGGGTCGCATCGTCTGGGCGTGGGTCTTGACGATCCCCATCGCCGCCAGCATCGCTGCACTCTCCTTCCTCACCATCAAACTGTTCCTGAGAGTCATCTGACGCGCGGTTTTGATCGACAAAGTTTGGCGCGGAGTGGAAATTGACATGGCGCGGCGCACCATCGTCGTCGGAGACATACACGGCTGCTACGACGAGTTGACGGAGCTGCTCAACCGCGTCGCGCTCGGCGCGGACGACCGCGTCGTCTCGGTCGGTGACCTAGTCGTCAAGGGCGAGCGCAATCGCGAGGTGCTCGATCTCTTCGCCGGGGACACGCGCTTCTCCGCCGTCATCGGCAACCACGACCTTGCGCTCTTGCGCCACTGGCTGCGCGAGAAGAAGACGCACAAGAAGGCGCAGAAGAAGACGCGCAAGGAACTCAAACCCGAACGCGCGCGCTACACCGCCTACCTCGCCTCGCTCCCCACGATGATCGATCTCGGCACGCACCTCGTCGTCCACGCCGGACTCCGACCCGGTGTGCCCCTCTGCGCGCAGACAATCGAAGATTTGACGGAGCTGCGCACGCTCGGACTCGACCGCACGAGCCGCTTCGGCACACCGTGGTACGAGGTTTACGACGGCAGACAGATCGTCCTCTTCGGTCACTGGCCCTCCGACGAGCCGCGGCGCGGCAAGCGCGCCCTCGGATTAGACACGGGCTGCGTCTATGGCTATCGCCTGACCGCCTACGTCGTCGAGTCGGACACACTCATCAGCGTCAAAGCCCGCCGCGCTTACGACCCTCCACGAAAAACCATCAAGCCCAACCGCGACAGTTAACACCGAATTAACCCCGCGTTCAGGCGACTGTAACAGGCGCGACCTATCCTGGATTTTTGTTAACGAACGAAAATTCCAGGAGACTTGAGACACCCTATGCCCTCTCAAAAGTTGAACGCGCGGCGCGCGCTCCTCTTCGCGGCTGGCGCGCTCTTCGCCGTGCTCGCGCTCGCCTGCGGCGGTAACAGTTCGACGAACAACTCCGGCGGCGGCGCGGTGCGCTTGCAGGGCGCGGGCGCGACCTTCCCCAATCCGCTCTACCAGAAGTGGCTCTCCGAATACAAAAAAGTTAACCCGTCGGCTTCGATTGATTACCAGTCGGTCGGGTCGGGCGCGGGTGTCAAGCAGTTCACTGAGCGCACGATTGATTTCGGCGCGACCGATCTCGCCATGACTGACGACGAGTTGAAGAAAGCGCAGGGCGAGGTCGTGCACATCCCCACGGTGCTCGGCGCGGTCGTCGTCACCTATAACCTCGCGGGCGTCGCGCAACCTTTGCGCTTCTCTCCGGACGTGCTCGCAGACATCTTCCTCGGCAAGATCAAACGCTGGGACGACGCGCGCCTCAAAGCCGACAACCCCGGCGTGAGTCTCCCGGCAGCGGACATCTCTGTCGCGCATCGCTCCGACGGCAGCGGCACGTCCGCCGTCTTCACAGACTATCTCTCGAAGGTGAGCCCCGAATGGAAGAGCAGCGTGGGCGTCAGCAAGACGCCGACGTTTCCGGTCGGGCAGGGCGGCAAGGGCAATGAGGGCGTGACCGCGATCATCAAGCAGCAGCCGAACACTATCGGCTATGTCGAGCTGATCTACGCCAAGCAGAATCACCTCCCCGTCGCGTTCATCAAAAACTCCGCAGCCAACTTCGTCGAGCCGTCACTCGACGCTGTCACTGCCGCCGCCGCCGCGTCCATCGCCTCGACGCCCGACGATCTACGCGTCTCGATCACGAACGCGGCGGGCGCGAGCGCCTACCCCGTCTCCAGCTACACCTACATCCTCGTCTCGAAGGATCAAGCAGACGCCGCCAAGGGCAAGGCGCTCGTGGACTTCCTCTGGTGGGGCTTGCATGACGGCACGCAGTTCGCGCGTGCGCTCGACTTCGCCCCGCTCCCAGACGAGATGCGCAAACACGCCGAGGCGAAATTGAACTCGATCACTTCGGGCGGCAAGACACTACGACAGTAAGGATGAAGTATGAACGCGGAATGACGAAAGAAGACGCGGAGACGCGGGGACGCGGAGACACGGCGAAAGAAAAGACTGCGCGGAGAGGTCTGCGTCGCCGCGTCGCCGCGTCGCCCACTCGCCGCGTC
>JAVXVR010000515.1:0-4656 GCA_032230165.1 Acidobacteriota bacterium
CGGTCACCGCCCCCTGCGCGACTGGTTCTTCCACGAGTTCGACCCGAAGGACTATCGCGCCTAACGCCGGACTTCAGCCGCTGCGAGCGAATAGCCTTCAACATACATCGAAGAAAGATTGATGAGAGGCACGCAGTCGAGCAGTCGGCTGCAAGGACTTGTTAGATTTCGGTCTTTGATAGGCAGGTCTTTATTTTTTAATGCTATCAAGTTTGATGTTACGAACTCCGCGCAAAACTCCGTCTTCGCCGCGCGTCAACTTGATAATTGAGTTAAATCCGCCGCGCCCCGTGAGGAGTTTGGCTTTTTCTTCGGGAGTGATAAATGGGTCTCCTTCAAACCAATACTCATCAATTGCGTATTCTTGAATTTGCGAACTATAAATTTGTGCGTGAATGTGAGCAGGTGTCGTTCTTTTCGGATACGGCGCGGGTTTGATGGTTTTGAACTCATACCTTCCGTCTTTACCTGTTTTCATATAGCCGCGCAATCTCGGATTATAAGGGTCATCATCTTTGTTGTAATAACCCGTCGAATCGGTGTGATAGACGAAAAGCACAATTCCTTCGGCTGGCGTAGTTCCATCAGCCTGATAAATTGTTCCGCTCATAATCAACGGATCACCTTTTTCATCTTTAGAAACAATCGTCGTTCGCCAAGAGATGTTTTGGGGGGCAATGCAGGAACTACAAGGCATACTTCCAAATCCTGCAGTATAAGGCATTCGTGTAGATTGGGCGGTGACAGTGGGTTGCGCCGAACATCCGCTTAGACTAAATACGCTTAAAGAGAGAGCCGGAAGCGCGACAACACACACCGAAGCACTTTGAATAAATTCTCTGCGACTCAAGTTTGCATCTTTACTCATATCAATCTCAACCTCCTTAATTCTTACCTCCAATTTACTATAACGAAGAAATCTAACTTTGTATTAGACGTACTAATCGCCGTAGTGAAATACGGCGATTTAGCCATGTAGCACCGAGACAGGAGCAATTTTAGCAGAAAAATAGATGGGTTTGGCGAATTAGACGGATTCAGGTGTCGCACGTTAGGCGACTAAAACAAGGGTCGTCTCTGTTGAGAGGCGCAGTCGGTTCGTCGAGATCAGTCAATGCCGCTGCCATCGCATACGCGACCAAACCGGTCGATGCGCTCTCGAATCGCGCGTGTGAAGCACTCAGTCTCTTCGTCGGTCGCGCCGCTTGCACGTAGCCCATCGCGCAGTTGTGCGTCGGTGACGCGGCTCAGATAGCGGTAGAGCCAGCGCACGTCCGCCGCCGTGACGCCTTCGCGCGCCTCGTCCGTGCGCTGCCCCGTGTAGCCCCAAAGGAGCGTGCCGTCGTCGTTGCGCGAGACGAAGTCGGGCGTCTGCGCGGCGTAGCCTTCGCAGTCCCACTTCGAGCGCGTCGTGGGCGCGCCCCAGCGACCCATCGAAGCGCCCCAGTCTATGACGAGGTAGCGCGCCTCGACCGAGCCGTCCTCCAGACGGTGCTCGAAGATCGCCGTGTTAGAGCCGCGCGCCACGTCGCGCACGTCCTTGTTGTCCCAGTTCGACGTGAGCATCATTACGATCTTCAAGCCCGCCAACTCGCGAGTACCGACGAAAGGGTTGTCGTCCCAACTCCACCCGTGCTCGTCGAACAGCTTGCGCACGCCCGCCTCGTCCAACTCGAAACGCGCGTCCTTGAAAGTACAGTCCTCGCCGACGCAACTCCGCGCGCGACCCAGCTCGAACTCGCCCTCGATCCTCCCCGCGGCGACGTAGTGGCAGCGCTCGACGAAGTAGCCGCAAGCCCACGCGAGCCTTGAGGCGAAGGTCTCGGACTTCACCTCTCCGCCCCACTTGACGCGCCACGTGCGCCCGCGCGCATCCTCGACCGACAGGCACGGGCTCGACCCCGTTGCGTGCTCCGCGACGAAGCGGAACGGCGGCTGCGGCGCGCCGTCGCGCCCGCCCGCGCCGTAGTAGAAGTCCAGACGCTCGACCTCGCCGAGATCGTGCCAGATGCGCCGCTGCTGCGCCCGCACGCGACGACGACGTGCCGCGAGCAGCATGAAGCGAGAGCGCAGCCACCAGCTCAGGTACACGCTCGCGACGATGACGCAGGTAACGATCAGCGAATAGACGACGATCTTGGTCAGCCCGTGCATTAACCCTAACTATAGCATCGCGCCGACGCGTCGGCGGGAGTCGCGCGTTTTCTTGAGTACGACGCCGTAGCCGGATTACACTCGGCGCGCACGCTTATTTATCACATGACAAATCACGCCGACCCAACAGAGAGCGTCGAGCGATCCGTCGCCGTCGCGTCGAAGCTCTACTACGATCTCTACGCGCCATCGCACTCTGCGCCCGCGCCGCTCCTCGTCGCGCTGCACGGCTACGGCAGCAACAAGTCGTGGATGATGCGCGAAGCACGACAGTTCACGCCGGAAGGTTTCACCATCGCCGCGCCGCAAGGCTTTCATCAACACTTGAAAGAGCCGAGGGAGAAGGGCGCGCCCCTGCGCTACGGCTTCGGCTGGCTGACGAACTTCCGCGCGGAAGAGTCGGTCGCGCTTCACCACCGCGCTCTCGTCGATCTCATATCTAATATAATTGAAGAGAAGATCGCCGACCCGTCGCGCGTCTTCCTCTTCGGCTTCTCGCAGTCGTGCGCGCTCAACTACCGATTTGCCTTCACGCACGCGGGCGTTTTACGCGGGACGGTCGGCGTCTGCGGTGGTCTCCCCGGCGACTGGGAGACGAGCGAGGCTTACCGCGAAACGCAAGCATCCGTCCTACACCTCGCGGGCACGCGCGACGAGTTCTACCCGCCGGAGCGCACAGCCGACTACGCCGCAAGGCTCTTGGCGCGTGCACGCGATGTTGAGTTCAAATCTTACGACGCAGGGCACGAACTCGTGCCCGCGATGCGCGAAGACATACGCGCGTGGCTCGCGTCGCGCGCGGGCGTCTGACGCGATATACTCGCGCGCGACCCGGCGAGAAGCATTGACGTGAGGTGAGATCGAGATGAAGAGGGAAGCGAGATCGTGCGTCGCATTTATCACGTGCGGCGCGGCGTTGGCGTTCATCATCGTCGCGCTGTCGTCGTGCGCGCAAGCGCCCGAAGGCGAGCGCGCGAACGCGGAGAACGCGGCGGCGATCCGCGCCGTGCTCGACGCGCAGGCGCAGGCGTGGAATCGCGGCGACATCGAAGGCTACATGGACGGCTACGAGCGCTCGGACGCAACCATCTTCGTCTCCGGCGATCAAATAACGCGCGGCTGGCAGACGGTGCTTGACCGTTACAAAAAGTCCTACGACACGCGCGAGAAGATGGGCACGCTCGCCTTCACAGACCTTGAGATCAAGCCCTTAAGCCCCTTCTACGCCGTCGCCACGGGTCGCTGGCAACTCACGCGCGCGGGGGACACGCCGCACGGTCGCTTCACACTCATCTTCCGCCGCACCAGCGCGGGCTGGCGCATCGTTCACGATCACACTTCTTCTGCGTAGTCTGGAGTCTGGAGTCGTGAGTCTAGAGTCCTAAGAAAAGAATCTCCCGATTCGTAAGACTTAATTAAAGACCACTACCTTCGGGCTCGCCGAAATGACTCCGATGACTCCAGACTCCAGACTCCAGACTCCAGACTTATTAATTACTAACTGTGCACAACTCGTCACGCTTGCCGGAGCACGGCGACCGCGCACGGGCGCGGAGATACGCGAGCTTGCGATCATCGAAGACGGCGCGATGCTCGTCGTCGGCGGTCGCATCGAGCGTACGGGCGCGCGCGCTGAGATCGAGTCGCTCGTCGGTGAAAATTGTGAAGTCGTTGACGCGGGCGGTCGCATCGTCATGCCCGGCTTCGTGGACGCGCATACGCATCCGGTCTTTGCGGGCACGCGCGCCGACGAGTTTGAGAGGCGCGCTGAGGGAGCGACCTATCAGGAGATCGCACAGGCTGGCGGCGGCATCCGCGCGACCGTGCGCCGCTCGCGCGCGGCGACCGAGCATGAACTCGTCGCCGCGTCGCGCCGCTACCGCGAGTGGTTCCTGCGCGCGGGCACGACGACCGTCGAGGCAAAGTCAGGCTACGGTCTGTCGGTCGAAGACGAGCTGAAAATCCTGCGCGCGATCAAGCGTCTGAACGACGAAGGGTGTTTGCGCTACGTGGCGACCTTCCTCGGCGCGCATGACATCCCAGACGAGTACCGCGCGCGGCGCGAAGAGTACATCACGCTCGTTATCGAAGAGATGCTGCCGCGCGTCGAGGCGGAGGGGCTCGCGGAGTTTTGCGACGTGTTCTGTGAGGAGCGCGTCTTCACCGTGGAAGAGTCGCGGCGGATTCTTGCGGCGGCGCGCTCGCACGGCTTAGGCTTGCGCCTGCACGCGGATCAACTCTCGCTCTCAGGCGGCGCGCGTCTCGCCGCTGAACTCCGTGCCGCGACCGCCGATCATCTCGAACACACGGACGCGGCTGACATCAATGCGCTCAAGTCCGCACGCGTGCAGCCAGTGCTTCTGCCCGGCTCGGTCTACGCGCTCGGCTCGACGAAGTATCCGGCGGCGCGCGAGATGATCGACGCGGGGCTCTCCGTCGTCCTCGCCACAGACTTCAACCCCGGCTCGTCGCCCACGCCCTCGATGACGATGATCCTGTCGC
>JAVXVR010000563.1:0-7532 GCA_032230165.1 Acidobacteriota bacterium
TTGCTCGCGCGCGCAGCAGTTTCAAGGTTACAGGATAGGCGGCGAGCGAACAAACGACGGAGAGTGTGAGCCCGCCGACCGAGAACGGCACGACGATGTCCCAGAGGTGTTGCGAGAGCCTGTGCCAGTAGGCGGCGGCGAACGGGTGCGGGTGTGTGAGCAACTGCCAGCCCGCGCCGGGCAGACGCAAAGGTCGTCCGAGCAGCAGCGCACCCGTGGCGTAAGAAGCGGCGACGATGGGCACGAGCGTGACGAAGGGGTTGTTGACGAATGTGCCGACGTAGATGGCGAGCTTGTTGAAGCGGAAGGCGAGCGCGATGAGGGTCGCGAGGATCGTGTGCAGACCGAGCAGGGGCGTAAAGGCGATGAAGACGCCAATGGAAAAAGCGAGCGCCGTCCGCTCCGGCGGGTCGTCAACCGCGAGCAGTCGGCGGAAAGCTTGGCGAAACATGAGAAGCCGTGACGGGTGACAGGTGACAGGTGACAGGAAAGAAGTTTTCTTACTTGTCACCTGTCACGGTTCACCTGTCACGCCTATTTAAAGCTATTGAGCGCGCTCGTCTCGTCGTCGTACACGTCGAAGACGGTGTGGAGCTTCGTGATCGTCATCAAGTCCTGAATCTTCTGCGTCAGATTGAGGAGCTTGAGCTGTCCGCCCTCGCGGTTGATGGTCGTGAAGCTGGAGACCAGCTCCCCGATGCCGCTCGAATCGACGTAAGAAACTTTGCCGAGGTTCAAGAGGATTTTCTTCTTGCTTTCTTCGATGAGGCGGCGGATTGCGCTACGCAGGGCGACGCTCCCTTCGCCGATAGTGATCTTGCCGTTGAGATCGAGCACGGTCACGTCGCCTGCCTGCCGCTCCGAAAGGTTCAGTTCAGCCATTGCGGGAAATCTCCTTCTAGAAAGTAATCAGCACTCAGCAATCAGCAATCAGCATTTCAGCGGGCGCGTTCCAGACGATGTGGGACATGATGCAGAGATGAACGGCTGAGTGCTGACTGCTGACTGCTGATTGCTCCTAAATCTTCTTCGTCATGCGGACGACCGTTCCGCCTTCGGGGTGGCGCTGCCACTCGACCGTGTCCATGAAGGTGCGCATGAAGAGGATGCCGCGCCCCGAAGTTTTCAACAGATTCTCTGCGGCGGTCGGGTCGGCAACTCCATCAAGGTCGAAGCCGTCGCCCTCGTCGCGTACCGTCACGACCAACTCGCCGCCGACTTCCGTAAACACCAGCTCGACACGCTTCGACTCGTCCTGACGGTTGCCATGCAGCACGGCGTTCGTCACAGCCTCGCGCACAGCCATGTCGAGACCGAACGCGCCTTCCTCGCCGAGCCCCACGCGCTGCGCCACCTCGGCTGCCGCCGCCGCCGCTTCCGCGATCGAGTCGATGCGGCTCGGCAGGCTCAATTGAGTCTTCTCTTCGGTCACGTTTGCAGACCCGGGGGATCACTCGTCCGAGACCCGTCCGGCGGGACGCACAAGCTCGCGCGCGGCGTGTGAAGCTGACTGAATGCCTGCACGGTTTAACACGCCGCCGCCGAACTGTCAAGAACCGCACACCGCGCCCCGCCGCGCGTAGCGCACACACGCCTTCCGCCGCGCGCGCGCACCCGCGCCTGCCTTCTCGCGCGCCTTCCTGCTACACTATCGCGCCGTCCACGCCCATGCACACCGCCACCACACATCCAGCCGCGACGCCCAGAGAGCCGGTCGATCCGGCGCAGGAAGTCTTGCGCCTCTCGACGCTGCTCGCAGCGCGTCGCGCGGAGCTGACCGCGCTTCAGGAAGGCTTGCGCGACTTCAAAGCGCGCTACGCCGCGACGGTCGGCAGTCGCCTCGCCGAACTCGCCGAACTCGAACACGCGATCAAGGTTGCCGAAGCGCGCACGCTCGGCGTCGCAACAGACGACGACGGCGAACGCGACGATGCCGCGACGGACAGCGCAAGCGCGCCGCACACCGTCAAGGCTTCGCTGCGCGGACTCTTCTGGGCGGTCGCCAAGCTCTTCCACCCAGACCACGCGGCGGACGAGGGCGAGGCGAGGCGGCGTCACTCGATCATGGCGGAAGCCTCGCGCGCCTATCAGGAGGGCGACGTGGAGAGCCTCAACACGCTCCTCGGCGACGAAGACCTGCAACTCTACTGCGCCACCCCGCGCGCGTCGGACGCTGAAGAGGTTGATCTCGCCGCGCGCGTCATCGGGCTGAAAGAAGAGCTGTTGACCATCGAGTTCGGCATCAAGCGCGTCAAGCAGGATCGTCTCTACCAGCTCAAGCGCGAGGCGGACGAAGCCGCCGCGCAGGGGCGCGACCAACTCGCGGCGGAAGCCGAACGACTCGACCGCAAACTCGTCAAGACGCGCAACCGCCTCGCGCATCTCTCCTAAGAGAGTCGTAAACCGTAAACCGTAAACCGTGACAAGCAAGACAACCGGATTTGCCTGTCACCTGTCACGGTTTACGGTTTACGTCTTTCCGATTTTGGTCTTTCCGATTTACGATTGACGCCATGAGAATCCGACCGGCGCGTCGTTTACGTGGAGACTTGCGCGTGCCCGGCGACAAGTCCATCTCGCATCGCGCCGCACTACTCGCCGCGCTGGCGCAGGGCGGAGCAGTGTCGCGCATCACGAACTTTTCGACGAGCGCCGACTGCACCTCGACGCTTCGTTGCCTCGCCGGGCTCGGCGTCCGCGTCCGTAGAGACGGCGCGACGGTCGAGATCGAAGGCGCGGGGCTGAGACTTCCGCGCGCGCCCGCCGCCCCGCTCGATTGCGGCAACTCCGGCACAACCATGCGGCTGCTCGCGGGCGTGCTCGCCGGGCAGAGTTTGCGTTCGACGCTCACGGGCGACGACTCTTTGCGCTCGCGCCCGATGCGCCGCGTCATCGAGCCGCTCGAACTCATGGGCGCGCGCATCAGATCGAACGACGGGCGCGCGCCGCTCACGGTCGAGGGTCGCTGCCCACTCACAGCCATTGAGTACGTCTCGCCCGTGGCGAGCGCACAAGTTAAGTCGTGCATCTTGCTCGCGGGACTCAATGCGGAAGGTCTCACTACTGTCGTCGAACGTCACGGCGCGACGCGCGACCACACCGAGCGACTGCTTAACTGGTTCGGCGCGGAAGTTGGAACTCACCCGGTCGTGCTGTCCGATCCGCCGCGCGTCGGCTCTGTGGACGATGCCGCGTCCGTCGCCGTTCGCGCCGCAGCCGTCTCCGTTGCGGGCGGGCAACGGCTTCACGCGCGCGACGTGGAAGTTCCGGGCGACATCTCTTCCGCCGCGTTCCTGTTGGTCGCCGCCGCGCTCGTCGCGGGCTCGGAGCTAAGGATCGCGGGCGTCGGACTCAACCCGACGCGCGCGCAGATCATCGGCGTGCTCGCTACGCTCGGCGCGGACGTCTCGGTCGAAAACGTCGCGGAGCGTTGCAACGAGACTGTCGGCGAGGTAGTCGCACGCGGCTCGAACACACTCGCGCCGACGAGCGCGGGCGCGAATGTTCTGCGCGGTGAGATGATCGCGGGTCTCATAGACGAGCTGCCGATCCTCGCCGTCGCGGGAACGCAAATTCAGGGCGGGCTCGTGATTCGCGACGCCGGGGAGCTGCGCGTGAAGGAGACGGATCGCGTGCGCGCCGTCTGCGAAAATCTGCGCGCGATGGGCGTGCAGGTCGAAGAGTTCGACGACGGTCTCGCCGTCAGCGGTCAGACAGCTTTGCGCGGCGCGCGCGTCAACTCTTACGGCGACCACCGCATCGCGATGGCTTTCACCGTCGCCGCGCTCTTAGCCGAAGGTGAGACCGAGATCGAAGGCGCGGAGTGCGTCTCGGTCTCGTTCCCCGAATTTTTTGATCTGCTCGAATCGGTCGTCGAGAGATGAAACCACGCAACTTGACACGCATCGTCATCACGGGCTTCATGGGCGCGGGTAAGTCGTCCGTGGCGCGGGAACTCGCGCGCCTGCTCCACGACTCTTTTGTCGATCTCGACGACGAAGTGACCCGCGCCGAAGGGCGCACGCCGCGCGAGCTGATTGACGAAGAAGGCGAACCCTATTTCCGCGAGGCGGAGACGCGCGCACTGCGCGCCGCGCTCGAAGAGGGCACGGCGCGCGTCATCGCGCTCGGCGGCGGCGCGGTCAGTTGCGCCGCGACTCGCGAGTTGCTTGCGCGGCGCAACTGTCTCACCATCTGGTTAGACGCACCATTCGAGTCGTGCTGGCAGAGGATCGCGGAAGACGACGCGCGACCGTTCGCGCGCGACCGCGAGACAGCGCGCCGTCTCTACGAAGAGCGCCGCAAGTTTTACTCTCTCGCGGACTACCGCGTCGAGATCGGTGCGGGCAGAAGCATCGAGTCAGTCACGTCAGAGATCAGAGAGGTCGTCCGTTCGCGAAACGATTGAGCGGGAGGTGGTGTTGGAGAGATGAGTGACAAGCACGAAGACGCCAGGGCGCTGAAGGTCGCGAAGGCGTTGAAGAACGCCGACAACTGGAAGCACCTCGCGCGCTGGCACGGCGACGGCTACTACGAGTTGCAGACGGAGGACACCGCCAGTGTGCCCGTGCGCCTCTTCTTCACTAAGCGGTTGCTCGACGCGGCGGAGGATATTCTCTACCGGCAGATCGTCAACGCCACGCGCTTCCCCGGCGTGCGCCTCGTCGTCATCACCCCGGACGCGCACTACGGCTACGGCGTCCCCGTCGGCTGTGTGCTCATCACAGACGCAGAGAGCGGTGCGGTCGCGATGGGACCCGTGGGCTACGATATTGGTTGCTTTGCAGCGGACACACTCGTGCCAACGGCAGACGGACAATCTCATTCGATTGGTGAATTGGCTGCGCGCGGCGAAGAGATTTTCATCTATTCGATCTCTGCCGAACAGAGAATCGTCGTCGCTAAAGCAACCGCGAGAAAGACGCGCACGGATGCGCCGCTCGTTAAGGTCACGCTCGATAACGGCAGGGAAATTCTCTGCACGCCCGATCACGAGTTCATGCTGCGCGACGGGACGTACCGACAGTCGCAAGACCTCGCGCCGAAGACTTCGCTAATGCCGTTCTATTCGCGTCGAGATAAGGACGGCTACACAACCATCAGACATCCGGCGACAGGTCGCGAGCAGCGCGTACATTGGGTCATGGCGCGAGGCGGGCTGCTCGGAAAGATTCCCGCGTTTGCAGGGCAGAGGACGATTATCCATCACAAAAACTTCGACCCCTCAGACAATCGACCTGCGAACCTCATCTTCATGGGCGATAGGGATCACATGAGTTATCACAGGTCGATTGTGGAGCGGAACACGCACTTCCACTCGGACGAGTTTGAGCAAAGGCGCAAGCAGGCAATCGCGGAGAAAGCGAACACTGCGGAAGGTCATGCCTACTTCGCCGCGCGCGGGACTAAAAACATCCTCGCCTACATGGCGAATAACTCGGAGCACTTCAGGCAGTCGATCGCGGGTAACGGCGAACGAGGGAAGAAGTACCTTCAGTCATACAACATGAGCGAAAGAGGGCGGCTCAAGTCTTCTGAGGTGGCGCACCTCCAACATACCTGCGAAACGTGCGGCGAAATAGTTGTCGGCGGATTCGGCATTCACAATCATCGCCGATGGCGTCACGGCTATAATCACAAAGTCGTGTCCGTCGAGTTCATCGAGCGCAGAGAGGATGTTTACTGCCTGACCGTGCCGGAATACGGCAACTTCGCACTCGACGCGGGCGTGTTCGTGCACAACTGCGGGATGATGTCGGCTCAGTCGAACGTCGAGGCTGAGGCGGCGACGCCGGAGCTTCGCTTGCAGTTCAACCGCGCGGTGATGGGGCGTGTGGACATGGGGGCGGGCGGGAAGAGCAAGAGGTTGGGCGGGCTCACAGAGAGCGAGTTTCAGAACTTGGTGCGCGGCGGCGCGGAGTATTACGTCGAGCGGTATGGGGCGAAGTTCGACCGCAGTCGCGCGGAGCGTCATCGCATACCCGTGGACGACGACTGGCAGATTCCTTACGGAGGTAAGGGGAGACCTGAGCGCGGGCGCGAGCAGCTTGGGAGTCTCGGCGGCGGCAACCACTTCATCGAGCTGCAACGATCCGAACAGTCGGGCACGCTCTTCGTGCAGGTGCACACGGGCAGCCGCGGCTTCGGTCATGGGCTTGCGACCAATTACTTCGAGCTGGCGCGCGCGGAGCGACCCGAAGAGATCACAGACCTCGACCTCGGCTACTTCACGCCCGACTCAAAGCACTACCGCGACTATCTGAACGCGGTCGCCGCCGGGGGCAACTACGCGATCCTGAATCGCCTCGTCATCTTCGAGCAGGTGGCGGAGGCATTTCGCGAGACGTTCGGCGCGGAGTTGGAGTTGGTCTATGAGATCAGCCACAACCTCGTGCAGCGCGAACATCATCCGGATTACGGCGACGTGTGGGTGCATCGCAAGGGCGCGACGCGCGCTTTTCCCGCAGGTCATCCGGCTTTGCAGGGTACTGTGTGGGAAGCGACGGGGCATCCGGTTTTGATTCCGGGCAGCAACAAGGATTGGAGCTACATTCTGCGCCCACTCGCGGGCGCTGTGAACAGCGGCTACTCGGTCAACCACGGCGCGGGTCGCCGCCTTTCGCGCGGCGCGGCAAATCGCGAACTGTCGCAGCGCGCGATTGACGACGAGTACCGCGAGGCTGGCATCATCGTCAACACAGACGGGCGCGTGCCTCTGGACGAAGCCGCGCCCGCCTACAAGTCTTCCGCCGAGGTGATCGAGGCGGTCACAGGCGCGGGGCTCGCGCGCATCGAGCACGCGCTCTACCCGCTCGCCTCGCTCAAGGGTGTGGACAGCGGCGGCAAGGGCAAGAAGCGTTTCAACAAAGGTGGCAAGGGCGGCAGCAAAAAAACGAGCCAGCACTACTAACGAACGATGGACTTCGACTGAATGAAAAGCGCGTCGTTTCTGACCGCACGCGCGCCGACACGACAAGGATGACTTGAGGATGGAGACACTCGCAAATCTTTTCGAGAACAACCGGCGCTGGGCTGAATCTTTGCGCGCGGAGAACCCTTCGTTCTTCCGCGAGCTATCGCAGCAGCAGTCGCCGCAGTATCTGTGGATCGGCTGCTCGGATAGCCGCGTGCCCTCGACGCAGCTCGTCGGTCTCGCGCCCGGCGAGATGTTCGTCCACCGCAACGTCGCCAACGTCGTCGTCCACACAGACCTCAACTGCCTCTCCGTTCTCCAATTCGCCGTCGAGGTCTTAGAGGTGCGCCACGTCATCGTCTGCGGCCACTACGGCTGCGGCGGCGTCGAGGCGGCCCTGCGCGGCACGCGACTGGGCCTCATCGACAACTGGCTCCGGCACGTGCAGGACGTGATGCAGCGGCACACGCTCTTGCTCGAAGGAATCGAAGACGACGCGCGCCGCTCGCATCGACTCTGCGAGTTGAACGTCATCGAGCAGGTCTTCAACGTCGGTCAGACGACCATCGTCGAAACTGCTTGGGCGCGCGGGCAGGAGTTGACGCTGCACGGCTGGGTG
>JAVXVR010000519.1:0-3439 GCA_032230165.1 Acidobacteriota bacterium
CGGCCTCGCGCGTCATCTGCTCGACCTCTTCCTCCGTGACGACGCCCTCCGAGGTGAGCCGCTGCGCGTAGATGGCGCGCACGCCCGGATGCGCCTTCACGCGCGCGTACATCAGCGGCTGCGTGTAGCTCGGCTCGTCCGACTCGTTGTGACCGAGGCGTCGGAAGCCGACCACGTCTAGCACCACGTCCTTGTTGAACTCCTGTCGGAAGTCGAGCGTGATGCGGAGCACGCGGAAGGCGGCTTCGGGGTCGTCGCCGTTGATGTGGAAGATCGGTAGCTGCGTCATGCGCGCCACGTCCGTGGAGTAGATCGTCGAGCGACCATGTTCGGGCGAAGTCGTAAAACCGATCTGGTTGTTGATGATGATGTGGATCGTGCCGCCCGTGCGGTAGCCCTTCAGATCAGCGAGGTTCAAGGTCTCCATCACGATGCCCTGCCCGGCGAAGGCAGCATCGCCGTGCAAGAGCACGGGCAGCGCACGGTCGATGACCTGCTCGCGCGGGCTACCCTCCCGTTGCCAAGCGTCTTGCCTCGCGCGCACCATCCCTTCAACCACCGGGTCAACGAACTCAAGGTGACTCGGATTCGGCGAGACGGTGATTTTAACTTCGCGCCCGCCGTGAGTCGTACGACCGCCCTTCGCGCCCTGATGGTATTTCACGTCGCCCTCGTCCGCAGGGAAACTCGGATGGACTGACCCTTCGAACGCCGTGAAGATTCTTTCCGTGAGGTTGCTCCCAACGACGTTGGCGAGCACATTCAGGCGACCCCGATGCGCCATCCCCAAAGTGATCTCTTCAACGCCGTGCTCTGCGGCGCGCTCGACGAGTTGATCGAGGAGCGGGATGATCGTCTCGCAGCCTTCGAGCGAAAAACGTTTCTGACCGAGGTACTTCGTGTGCAGAAATCGCTCGAACTGTTCCGCGCCGACGAGCTTCGCCAGCAGTTGCTTCTTCAACTCGACGGGCAAGGCTTGCGGCTCGACGAACTCCTGGCGGATGCGCTCGCGTATCCAGATTTTCTGTTCTTTACTTTGAATGTGCCGGTACTCGATGCCGACCTTGCCGCAGTAGGCGCGGCGCAGGATGTCCAGGATGTCGCGAAGTGGCGCGCTCTCTCTGCCCGCCAAGCCGCCTGTGATGAACTCTCGATCCAAATCCCAGATCGTGAGCCCGTAAGTTTCCATGTCGAGTTCGGGGTGATAGTGGTGCGGCATCGCGTGGAGCGGATCGATGTCGGCGATAAGATGACCGCGCACGCGGTAGGCATTGATCAACTCCAAGACGCGCGCCTGCTTCGTGATGATGGCGCGTGTCTGATCGACGCCGAGCAGCACAGGGTTTGTGTCCTGCGACCAGCGCAACGGCGGGAGCGCGATGTCGAGATCGCGGAAGATGTTTTGGTAAAAGTCGTGCTCGCCTAAGAGCAGCGCGTGGACATGCGCGAGAAACGCGCCCGACTCTGCGCCCTGTATGACGCGATGATCGTAGGTCGAAGAGATCGTCATCGTCTTGCTGATGCCGAGCTGCGAGAGCGCCGCCGGGCTCATCGCGTGGTACTCCGCCGGGTACTCGATCGCGCCCGTCGCGACGATGAGCGACTGTCCCGCCATCAGGCGCGGGGTGGAGGCGACCGTGCCGATGGTTCCGGGGTTCGTCAGAGAGACGGTCGTGTCTTGAAAATCGGGCACGCCGAGCTTGCCCTCACGCGCGCGCTTGATCACATCGTCGTAAGCCGCGAGGAACTCGGCGAACGAGAGCGCGGCGGCGTTTTTGACGTTCGGGACGAGGAGCGTGCGCGTGCCGTCCTTCTTCTGGATGTCTATGGCGATGCCGAGATTGATCTCCGATCTCTTCACGCGCGACGGCGTGCCTGCGACGACACTGAAGCCATCGTTCATCTGCGGGAATTTTTCGAGCGCGCGAAGGATCGCGTAGGCGATGAAATGAGTGAAAGATGCCTTGCCCGCGCCGCGCTCTTTCAGGTGGCGATTGACGATGGTGCGATTCTCTTCGAGGACTTTGACGGGTATCTGCCGGTTGGAGGTCGCCGTCGGAACGGTGAGACTTGTCTCCATGTTCTCGACGATCTTCAGCGCCGCGCCGCGTATGGCTTGTGCTTCACCCGTCGGCTTCGCCGTCGGCGCGGCGGTGGCTTGCGTCGCGGGAGCTTGAGCCGGTTGCTCGCGCGCCGTCGTCGCGTCCGTGCCCGAAGCGGCAGGCGTTGCGTCTGTCACCGATGATGGCGCGCGCGTCGCGGCGGTTGATTGAGACGCCGCGCTCTTTGTCGCCGCACGCGCCGTCGCGGTCGCGCCATCGCCGTTCTCCGTGATTGTTGGTTGCGACGCGCCGCCGAGAAGCTCCGTGAAGTATGCGCGCCAGGCTTCATCAACGAGTGTGGGATCGCTGCGGAAGCGTTCGAGTAGCGTCTCGACGTAGGTCGCGTTCGCGCCGAAGTTCTCGGCGATGATCTCGGAAAAGTCTGTCTGCGTTGGCTGTGAACTCAAAGTTGTTTCACCTCAAACGGGGTGCGCCGCGTCGCGTCCTTCGCGCGCGAGCGGAAGGCAAGAAAACTGCGTTGTTTGCTCATCAAATGTTTGATTATAGCCTACCACCTTCCGCCTTTCATTGCACATGCCGACCCTTGCGGCGCGGCATCCGTCTCGCGCGGCGGCGGGCACGCGCCCGCGCGCAAATTGACCGTTGACATAGACGTGCGCGCCTTTGTAGTGTTGAGTCGTCCTCTGCCACGGGATGCCCCGCAAATAATCTCACACGCTTGTTAGTCGAAATCTCCCAAGCCGCCACACTGTCGAGTGTGAGTCGGCATGGGCACGGGTGTGTTATGAGAATTAAACTGCGGAAGTGGTTGTGGCGACCCGTCGAGTACCTTCTGGTCTCGGCGTTCAAGACCGTCGTCATGGGCGTGGTGTTTGTGTTGTGCGCCGGGGTGGTCATGCGCTGGCTGGGCTACCCCGTGCCGAGCCTCCACCAGTTGCAAGAATACGTCACGCGGCTCTCCGACATCCTGTTGTGAGTCGGCGCGTCGGCGCACGCGACAAAGAAGCCCGTGCGGCGCGTGCATAAGCAGCGAAGCCGCGCCGATAATTTTTTTCCGTCGAATTGCAACCCCGGCTCGTCTCGCGCGTTCAAACAGCAAACGCGAAAGGAGTCTTTAAGGGCATGGACATCCGGGGAATCTCTTCGAGGGTCGCGGCTTTCGCGATCACGTTCGTCGCGGCGCTGTCTCTCACCGCCGTGCTTATGACCGCGCGGATCAGGAGCGTGCGCCCGTCGGTTGCGCCGCACGCACGCGCGTTCAGCGTCTATCAAGACCTCGACACGGACGTGCAGCTCGTCTCGCTTGATCGCGAAAACCGGCTGAGCTACACGCGACTCAAGCTCTGGGTGCGTCATTACCCCGCGCCGGAAAGGCT
>JAVXVR010000566.1:0-6179 GCA_032230165.1 Acidobacteriota bacterium
GTCAGCGCATAGCGGGCAGTTGGGAACGACGTAGAGCATGACTGTTGGTGTTTGCTTCTCTCTCATCCGCGTCGAGCCTAATCAAACATTCAATACATTTTCGTCAACTCGATCCCCGTGTAGTAATACTTCAAAATCTTGTCGTAAGAGAGACCCGCGCGCGCCATGCCGTATGCGCCGACCTGACACATGCCGACGCCGTGACCCCAGCCGCGCCCCGTGAAGGTGAAGCCCGTGAGCCGCCCTGCCTCATCATAGCTGCGATCAATGATGAAGAGTTGTTCGCGCAAGCCGAGCGCGGTGCGGATGCGCCCGCCGAGGACGTGCGCCGTGCCCGACGTGCCGACGACTTCCAGATCGAGCGCGCGGTGCGAGACGCCGCGACGCGCGACGCGCAAGTCCGTGATCACACCGACGCGCCCCGAATGTCGCGAGAGTCTTTGCGCGACTTCGCCGACCGAGAGCACGGTCGTCCAGTTCGTGTAGGGCGAATAGCGCTCGGCTGACGCGCCACTGGGCGCGGGTCGGACTTCCAAATAATCAACCGCGCCGCTCGCGTCCGTGTGAAGCGCGACCGGCTCGCCGCCCGCGAGTTGCACTATGCGCACGGGGAAGAGCACCTCACCGAAGGCGCGGAAGATGTATGCCTGCGCGCTCAGCTCGTAGGCGTGCTCAGGAGTTTTCCCTGCGCGGACGAGAAGCGTCGCGCCCGCGGACTGTCGCGCGGTCGCTTTTTGCAAACTGAACAGATCGCGCGATTCCAAAAGGTGCGCGACCGTGTGGACGGCGCGCGCACGTGTCATAGCTTGACGCGGGCGAAGCGTCGCGTCCGGGTAGAGTTGGAGATGCCCGTCGCGCAGCAGCATCGCCACATCGGCGCGGTTGCGCGCAGGGATGTCTGCGGCATCGTGGAAGGCGAGGAGGTAGCTGATCGTTGCTTCGTCTAACAGGATCGTGCCGCGACTCTCAAAGTCTGCGGCGAGCGCCAGCGCGGTCGCAAAGCCCGCCGGTCGCGTCGCGTCCGCGTTGATCTCCGCGGCGGGGAAGGGTCGGCGCGCGAGGCGCGAGACGACTTCGAGGAGCGCGCGCACGTCGTCAGTTGTGAGCGGCGACGCGAGCCACTCGTCGGTCAGCTTCGAAGGCGCGCGGAAGCCGTGGACGGCGAGCAGTGCAACCTCGCGCGGGCTCGCGGCGTTCTCGGCTTCGCGCAAGCTAGGCGGCTCGCGCGAAGTTTGCAGCGTTGAGAGAGCATTCGTCGAGACGCGCGCGCCCGCCGCCGCTTCGACCGAGCACGTGCGACCGCGCAGGTAAGGCACGTTCGCGCCGCCGAAAATATTTTCCGCGTCTTCGGTGTGCCCGCCGCAGGTCGAAGTGTAGAGCGCGTTGATCGGCTGACCGCGATAGGTGGCGACGACGCCGCGCGTCTCTTCGACGGCGCGCGTCGAGAGCGGGTGCTCGGTCGTCATGCCACCATAAACCTGCGAGCGGGTCGAGGGGAGCAGATCGAATCCGGCGGCGGCGAACTGCCCGCGATTGCTGACGGCGTAGGTGCGCGCCGCGACCGCCTGCGCCTTCAAGGATTCGAGCGCCGTGACGCCGCCGTAGCCGCCGGGCGAAAGCTCGTTCGGCACGACGCCGCGCACGTAGTCTTCGAGCGAGACGACGTTGACGACCGTCAGCGCGCCGTTCAAGTTCGTGAAGACTTCGATGCGACCGCGATAAGGTTTTTCGTTGAAGCGAACCGGCGCGCTGCGCTCATCGGGCGACGCGAAGAGGACGGGCGCGCGCGCATCGAGCAGGCGCGACGCCCCGCCCGCGTAAACCACAAGCCCGCGCGTCGGCAACGCCGCGCGCGAAGTGAGTCGCACGCTCTCCGAAGACGAAGAAGCAGGCGCGCGCACGCCGCGCTGGGTTGCGGCATTTGCGGTTTGACTTTGTGCACGCGCGGCGGCTGGCGGCGTCGCTGTCTTCGAGTTGGCGACGGGTGAATGCGCGTCTTGGCGCGCTGCGTCAGGCGCGCCAGCCGCGTTGACGACCGAGAAGGTGGCGATGCCAGCCTCTTCGAGGCGCGCGCGCAGCTCGTCGGCTTCTGTTCTGGTCGCGGGTGCGCCGACGCGAACGCGCCACGCGCGCGTCTGTTCGTCGCGCGCGACTTCGGGTGCTTCGCCCGTCAGCTCCTGCGCCTCGCGCGCGATCCGGCGTGCGTCGACTTCGTTCGTGACCGACGCGATCTCGACGCGAAACATTTCGCCTGCGATCGGCGAAGGCTCGAGCGGCGCAAGCACACGCGGCTCGACGCGGACGCGCGCGACGCCGAGCGACGTGGGTTGCTGCGCGAGCGCGCCCGTGTCGTTCGACGCGAGAAGCAGATCGCTTGCGGCGGTCGAGATCGTCACGGAGCGTGCTGCGGTCGCGAGCCCGATGCGGATGGTCGGCTCGAAGTCGAGCCGTATGGTCGGCGTCTCGGTCGGAGTTAGCTCGGTCGGCGGCACTTCGACGCTCGAATCGGTAGCGGGGAACTGCTGCGTGCGGCGCGGTCGCGTCTCCTGCGCGCGCGCGAGCGGGAGCAGGACGAGCGCGTGCGCGAGGGCGAGGGCGAGCAGTTGGGGTAAGCGCGGAGGAATCATCGCGACAAACTCTGGCGACGTAGGAGCTGAAAATACGACTTCGGCGCGGAGACGTTTGCGCCGCGCTCAATACTACAACAACTCGCGGCAGGTCAGTACCGCAGGCGGCGCTGAGCGTCCAGCCCGCGCGCAGCAGATGTGTGATTGCGCTTCGCGCCTACGTCTGAGATCGGTTGAGCGCGGTGGCGGCGAGCGTGTGAAACCGGCGGCGGACGCTGTTGATGTTGACGAAGGGGAGCGTGCGCGTGTGCGTGCGGTTGGTGAGGAGGATGAAGACACGCTCGCGCGAGGGATCGATCCAGCAGCTTGTGCCTGTGAAGCCGAGATGACCGAAGGCGTCGGGCGGGAGAAGTGCCCCGGCGGTCGAGCCGGGCGTCGAGGCGAGCTGCCACGCAAAAGAGCGCGCCTCTTCGAGTCCCGGTGTCATCTTCGTGCGGAAGAGCGCGCACGTTTCGGGCCGGAGCAGGCGCGTGCGCGCGGCGAGGAACTGTTCGGCGATGGCGAAACTCTCGCGCGCGGTCGAGAAGAGTCCGGCGTGACCCGCCGCGCCGCCGAGGAAATAGGCGTTGCCGTCGTGCACCTCGCCCCAGATGGTCTGCTCGCGCCACGCGCCCGCTTCAGCCGCGCCCTCTTGCTCGCCGCACATCCCGCGCTCGTAAGCGTTGCCGCTGATCTCGCAAGCGGCGATCTCCGTCTGCGCGGCGGCGGCGGGATTGAAGAAAGTACGGTGCAAGTCGAGCGGCGCGAAAATCTCGCGCTGCGCAAGCTCGGCGAGCGGCACGCCTGAAATTCTTTCAAGCAGCAAGCCGAGCGTGATGAAGCCGAGATCGCTGTAGAGGACGCCCGTGCCCGGAGCGAATTCTAATTTCTCGGCGGCGATCATTTCGAGCACGCGGTCGCGCCTGCCGTTCGTCAACTGCCTGAGCGGGCGCCACGCGGGCAGCCCCGAAGCGTGTGTCAACAGATTGCGGATCGTCATCACGACGCGACCAGCTCTGGCGAACTCGCGCAGGTACTTCGCTGCGGGCGCGTCCAACTCAAGCTCGCCGCGCTCGACGTGCATCGCGCAGAGCAGACCTGTGACGAGCGGCTTCGTGAGCGACGCGAGATCGTAGATCGTCTCAAGCGACGCGGGATATTCCTGCGGCTCACGCACCGCGCTGCCCATGGCGTCGGCGAAGCGCCCGCGCCCGCGCTCGGCGACGAGATAGACGGCGGAAGGGAAGTCGCCCGCCGCGATGCGTGCGGCGAGCATGGAAGAAATTTCCGGGGCGGGAGTCGCGCTGTCGTTAGTCACGCTATTGTTAGTTACATGGGGCATGTTGTGGTGAGAGCAGGAGACGTTTACCGGCGCGTGTCAGCGGTTGAGCGCGTTGATGCCTGTGCGCGCGTCGTGATCGTGGATGCTGGCGAGGGCGCGCAGGGCGAG
The DNA here is from genome assembly GCA_032230165.1 of Acidobacteriota bacterium. Lineage (GTDB taxonomy): Bacteria > Acidobacteriota > Blastocatellia > Pyrinomonadales > Pyrinomonadaceae > JAIVGV01. Next base: position 4,057 of record JAVXVR010000566.1, read on the forward strand.
CGCGAGCGCGCGCCGACCGTCTTCGCCCGTGATGGGCGGTGCGGCGTGCGACTCGGCGGCGCGCAGGAACGACTCGATCTCGGTGCGCAGAGGCTCAACGTCTTCGACTTCGAGACGGCGGTGCGCGACGCCGGGGCGACCCTGTGCGCCGAACGGATCGAGGCTGCTGATGGCAGCGTAGCGCGTGACGTAATCGACGGCGATGTAGTCGTGCGGCTGGAAGAAACGCATCTTGCGAATCTTCTCCACGCCGACGCGCGAGGCGGTGATGTTGGCGACCGCGCCGGTGGCGAACTCTACGCGCGCGTTCGCCGCGTCAACGAGACTCGTCAAAACGGGGATGCCGACGGCGCGCAAGTCTGTCACTTCGACCTCGCTCCCGACGAGCCACTGGACGATGTCGAGATCGTGGATCATCAGATCGAGCACCACGTCTATGTCGAGCGAGCGCGCGGTGAACTCGCCGACGCGGTGAATCTCGAAATAGACGGGCGAGCGGACATGCGGGCGCAGGGCGACGAGCGCGGGATTGAAGCGTTCGAGATGCCCGACCATCAAGGTCGCGCCGCCGCGACGAGCCGCCGCGATCATCTCGTCCGCCTCGGCGAGCGTGCGCGAGATCGGTTTTTCGACAAGGACGTGCGTGCCCGCTTCAAGTAGCGGCACAGCGATCTCCGCGTGAGACTCTGTCGGCACGGCGAGGCTCACGGCTTCGACGCGACCGGCAAGCGCGCGCCAGTCGGTCGCAAACTCGACGCTGCGCTCCGAGGCGACGGCGCGCGCCGTCTCTTCGTCGAGGTCGCAGGCAGCGACGAACCGCGCGCGCCCTTCCGCAGCGAGCGCGGCGTGGATGCGCGCGTGCTGTTTGCCGAGTGAGCCTGTGCCGATGACTGCTGTACTAAGCATAAGCATTCAGCACTCAGCACTCAGCGCTCAGCCGGAAGCATGAGACAGCTTTGGGAAGACGAAGAAGTAAATGTTGGTGTTGCTTCCTCGGTGCGCGCGGGTTGTCATCGGTACGCGCGCGGTTGTGAAAAGCTGTATGCTGACGGCTGATTGCTGAATACTGAATGCTCGCAGGTGACTATACTTGCAACCTTCAACCCTTGCCAAGCGCGACTTCGCGCTGCTGCTCGCGGGCGTCGCGCTCGTCTATTTTTACGGGCTCGGTCGCACGCCCTTCATCGGCTCGGATGAGCCGCGCTACGCAGAGGTGGCGCGCGAGATGTTTGCGCGCGGCGATCTCGTGACGCCCACGCTCGGCGGTCGCCTCTGGTTCGAGAAGCCCGCGCTCGTCTACTGGTCGGAGATCGCGGGCTTCAAACTGTTCGGCGTCTCGGAGTGGGCGGCGCGTCTGGGCGCGGCGCTTGCCGGATGGCTCACAGTGCTTCTCGTCGGCTGGCTATGCGGTCGTGTCGGGCGCGTGGTGCGCGATGATGCGCGGGGCTTGCGGCTCGCGTCTATGGGCGTGGCGGCGTCGAGCGTGGGACTCGTCGCCTTCGCGCGCGCGGTCAACTTCGACATCTTCCTCACCGTCACCGTCACGCTCAGCCTCGCCTGTTTCTTCGTCGCGGGGCTTGAAGATGATCCGCGTAAGCGAAGGCTGATGCTCGCGGGCTTCTACGCGGGCGCGGGGCTGGCTCTGCTGGCGAAGGGGCTGGTCGGCATTGTCATCCCGTTCGGCGTCGTCGGGCTCTACCAACTGCTGCTTCGACGCTTGCCGACGGGTTTTAAGACTTTACTGTGGGGCGTGCCTTTGATGCTGCTCGTCGCGGCGAGTTGGTACGCGCCCGTTACGTTCGCGCACGGGCGCGTGTTCGTCGATCAGTTCATCATTCAACATCACTTCGCGCGCTACGTCTCGAACAAGTTCCACCACCCGCAACCTTTCTACTATTTCCTCGTCGTGCTGCCGCTTCTCGCGCTGCCGTGGACGCTCTTCTTCTTCGCGGCGCTCAAGCATCTCTGGCGCGCGCTGAGGCACAGGCAGGCTGAGACGGGCGAGGACGACGCGGCGCTACGTCTGCGACTCTTCGCCTTCGCGTGGGTCGTCTTGCCCGTCGCGTTCTTTTCGCTCTCGCAATCAAAACTCCCCGGCTACATTTTGCCCGCGCTGCCCGGCG
>JAVXVR010000077.1:0-4053 GCA_032230165.1 Acidobacteriota bacterium
ATCTCCGCCATCCACGTCTTGCTCCAGTCGAACTTCTCGCCCGTCTCGCGCGTCGCCACTGCATGGCGGACGGCTTGCAGGTTCGCGCCGCACAAGTTGCAGAACTTCAGATCGTCACTTTGATTTGCGCCGCACTGGGGGCAGAACATGGGAGACTCCTTTCAGGCGTTCCCCGAAAAGTACGAACCGGGCGTGCGCGAGGTTCTGTTATTGTGACCAGCGCCGCCGCCCGACATTATCCCGCAGCCTTCTCGCGGAAGATTTTGAGGACTTCGCGCTTGTCCTGCGGGCTCAGGCTGTCGAGACCTTCGGTGACTTTAAACTTCTGGTTGACCCACTTACGCACCTTCGCCGCGTCGTAGCCCAGCTCGCCCGCGCTCTGCAAAATCTCTCGGTCGAGATCGACCGCCGACTGGGTTGGCGTTTCTGCGGCGGCGGGCGCTTGCGTCTTCGCCTGCGATGCGGGTTGCATCCGCGCGGTCTTCTGAAGCTCCTCGCGCGAGGCGATGCCGCGCTTAACTTCGAACCCTAAGAGGGCTAAAGCGCGACCGACCGAACTCGTCTCGGCATTCTCAATATAGCTCGTCTTATTCACGTAAGACTCGCCCCTCACCTCGAAGGCGTGACCCGTCGCCGCCGGAGCAGCATCGTCGGGGTTGCGGAAGACTTCCGCACGCATCAGGACAAAACCGCTCTCCAAGTTGTGCTCGACGATGGAAGTCGTGACGCGCCCTTCGGGGAAACGCTCGTAGAATTTTTCCAGACGCTCGGCGACCGGCACATAATCCTCAAATCTGTCGCGTGAACCTGCAGGGCGTGACATGGATGATTTGCTCCTGACTTGTTCGGGTGTTCTAAATTCTCGGCAAGGGAAATCTAATCTCAACGACGACTTTTTTCAACGCCCGCCGGTTCGGCGCGACTTCAATCCTCGCGCCGCGATACTTCGACCGTCATGAAATCTTCGGCGATGATCGTCTGCGGGAAGACGGCGCGCGCTTGAGACAGCAGGCGCGGAAGCTCGATGGCGTTGCCGGGGGCGTAGCGCGGACTGATGTGTGTGAGGATAAGACGGCGCGCACCGGCTTCCGACGCGACGCGAGCAGCATCCGATGCGGTCGAGTGCGTGCTCTGGCGCGCAAGCGGCGCGTCCTCTTCGGCGAAGGTCGCCTCGTGGATCAGAACGTCCGCGTCGTTGGCGAGCGCGACCGAGTTAGCGCAGTAGATCGTGTCGGTGCAGTAAACGACCGAGCGACCTTTGATCGCAGGTCCGCATAGCTCCTCGCCGCTGACGGTGCGACCGTCTGCGAGAGTGATCGTCTCGCCGCGCTTGAGACGACCGTAGAGCGGACCGGCGGGGACGCCGAGCGCGGCGGCTCGCTCAACGTCGAAATGACCGGCGCGATCTTTTTCCCTGACGCGGTAGCCGAAGGCGGGCAGGCGGTGGCGCAAGGATTCGCAGGTGACAACGTACTCGTCGTCTTCAAATATTTTCCCGGCTTCGACCGCGTGGATGCGCAGCGTCTCGTTGACGAGCGTGCGCGTATGTCGTGCGCTGTCGCGGACGAAATCATCGAGACCTCTGGGTCCGTAAAGCTCTACGGTCTGCGCAGCGCCCGCGAGCCCAGAAGAAGCGAGCAAGCCCAGCAAGCCGAAGACGTGGTCGCCGTGCAGGTGCGAGACGAAGATGCGCGTGATCTGGCTGAGGCGCAGGTCAGTTCGCTGGATTTGGTGCTGCGTCGCCTCGCCGCAGTCGAAGAGCCAGACCTCGCCGCGCTGCGCGAGGCGTAGCGCTACCGCCGAGACGTTACGCGCACGCGTCGGCACACCGGCGCTCGTGCCTAAAAATGTTATTCGCAAACTTCGACCCGCCCACCTTTAAGATTCATTCACAGACCCTTTCGGTCGAACGAGATTATAAGCACAGCCGTCGCGGATAATCGAAGCATCCCGGTAAATCCGAATTCTCAACCAAATTGTTCGCTCTTCGTTCCCGCCTTGTGCCGGGGGCTTGTCAGCCGGGGCGGTTGGTGCTAGAGTCCGCAGCCATGTCGCATCATTTCCCCCAAAAGGAAAAGGTGTGATTCAAGAGCCGACTGCGTTGCGAGGGCGCGGTCGGCTCTTTAATTTTACGACTCACCGCATTGGCGACCCGTCGCCCGCTAAGTCGAACAGGCGAAGTCCGGGCTGTGAAGAAAGCTCCGCGCGGCTTTGCCTTGATTGCTGCGGGCGACTATTCTCTCCATTCGTAGCGTTCTATTCAATCAATTCATTTCAAATAGGTGTCTGTGATGAACCGTCTGCCTAGAACGTCCGCGCTCGCGCTCGCCCTCGCCCTCGCCCTTCTACTCGTGCTTGCCGCTTGCAAAAAGTCGCCGCCGCCGCAGGCGACCGCAGAGACGCCCATGCCCGGCTCGAACGCCGCGACGCCCACGCCCGGCTTATCCGAAGAGAACGTCAGCGAGTTGAAGAAAGCCTTTACCGAGCAGATGAAGGACGAGCCCGACAACCTGCATTACAATTTGGGCAACCTCAATCTCGCGGCGGGCAAGTACGACGAGGCGATTGCGGAATACAAACAGGCTCTCAGTCTCAACCCGAAGGATTCAGACGCGCACGAGAAGATCGGCGAAGCTCAACTACGCCTGAACAAGCCGCAGGACGCGCTCGCAGAGTTTCAGGCGGCGCTCAAACTGAGCCCGCAGCACCTCGAAGCTAACCGACAGATCGGCGATCTCTACCGCAAGCTGAACCGACCGCAGGACGCCGTCGCGGCTTACAAACAGGCTCTGCGCGCCAAGCCTGATCAGGCTGAGGTTTACTTCAGCCTCGGCAACACCTACGATGCGCTGAAGCAGATGAAGGAAGCCGCCGAAGCTTACCGGCAAGCCTCGCGTTACAACCCGAAAGACGCCGACGCTTTTTACAACCTCGGAAACTGTCTCAGCCAACTGCGTCAGTACGACGAAGCCATCAAGGCTTACCAGCAAGCGGTCAGCCTCAAGCCCGATGACGCCCAGTCGCACTTACGGCTCGGCGTCCTCTACCTAGAAAAGAAGGACAAGACCTCTGCGACCGACGAATACAACAAGCTCAAGTCGCTTAATTCGCCATACGCGGATGCGCTGGGACAGAAAATCGCTCAGCCTTGATCGCTTCATGATGCGCACATATGCCGGATGGGGCGAGAATTATTTTTATGTATGGGGCTTATAATTTAACCGCAACGGCTTTGCAACCAACGCCTGCGCCGATGCCTGTATATTCTCGACATCCTTTTACGGCAACTGGACGGACAACGGGGCGGCAGGCTATTGGGGGAGCTTGCCGCCCCCTTTCCTTTGCCCGTTGACTTGTCGCGCGTTTTGTCATAGATCAAACCCGTCTTCCGCAACACGACACATCCGACCCGGTTCACGTCATGCGAAAAATAATTTGTGCGCTCTGCCTGTGTCTGCTTACCCTGACCGCGCCGGGCTGCAAACGAAACGGCGCTCACTCATCCGACAACCCCGCGTCGTTCAACCAGAGCGCGGCAGGCGGCGCGATGGAGGGCGTGCCCACCTCGCTGCAAAACCCGCATGACGCCGCAGGCTACTTCGCGCTTGGCGACGCGCTCTTCAAAACGGATCGCGACAGTGAAGCGGTAGAAGCTTTCAAGAAAGCCGTCGAGCTAGACCCGACATACGCGGACGCTTATCGCGGGCTGGGTCTCGCCTACGTCTCGACAGCACAGAAGAAGGAAGCCCAGGAAGCCTTCGAGAAAGCGGTCGCACTATACGAAAAGAAAGTCCGTCAGGACGCGAAAGACACGGACGCGCTCTACAGACTCGCCGACTCTTTCAGCAGACTCGGCGAGTATGAGAAAGCAGCCGACGCTTACCGGCGCGCGACGCGTCTGAAAGAGCCCGACGCCTCCACCTATTACGACATCGGACTCGTCTATAACAAGCTCGCCAGGTATCAGGATGCCGCCAACGCCTTCTCGAAGGCTGTCGAGCTTGATCCGAACGACTACCAGTCGCAGGAGGCTCTCGATAAGGCGCGCGAGGA
>JAVXVR010000107.1:0-2909 GCA_032230165.1 Acidobacteriota bacterium
GCCGCGCCTCGCGCGCGGACTTCGGTCTATCGGAGGTGCTCTTGGCGAGCAGCGCGTGAACGACGAGCGCGAGTCGGCGCGGCACGTCCGCGCGGCGGGAGACGAGCGGCGGCGGCGGCTGAGTCGCCTGCTTGACGAGCACGGCTGATTGAAGTTGATCCAGGAAGGGCGGCTGACCGGCAAGCATTTCGTAGAGCAGCACGCCGAGGCTGTAGAGATCGCTCGCGGGACCCACCGGCTGACCCGTGCACTGTTCGGGCGACATGTAGCGCGGCGTGCCGATGATGAGACCCGACTCGGTCGTGGCGTGCGTCCGCGTCGTGTCGGCGGAGTTCGCCAAGACCTTCGCGATGCCGAAGTCCAACACGCAGACGCCGCGCTCGTTGAGCATGATGTTCGAGGGTTTAAGATCGCGGTGGACGATGCCCAAGCGGTGAGCTTCGGTGAGCACGTCACAGATTTCGGTTGCGACACGCACGGCGCGTTCCGGCGCGAAGCGTCCGTCGCGCGCGAGGACTTCGGCGAGCGTCGTGCCCTCGACGTGCTCCATTACGATGAAGGGACGACCGTCGGGGAGTTTCCCGGCGTCGAAGATCATGGCGGCTCGCGCGTGGCGGAGTTTCGCCATTGTGCGCGCCTCGCGCATGAAACGCTCGGCGACTTCCGGGTCGGCGGCGACATCTTTTTTGAGAACTTTGACGGCGACGATGCGATCTAATCCGAGGTGCGTGGCGCGATAGACCGTGCCCATCCCGCCCCTGCCGATCTCGCACTCGACGCGGAAACGGTTAGCGATAACCTGGGGGATATCCATTGTCGAAACCCTGCTTTCAGAAGAGCGAAAGGGTCGCTCCTGCTAACCCGTCGGCGCGACTTTGCGAGGAGGGGAACGCGCGCGCGTCCGGGTGGTGATGAGGAGGTGTTTAATCCTTTATCTTCGACGGGGAGAAACCGTGCTGGGTACGGCTACCTGACCGTTGCGGAGTGTAGCACCGAAGCGGGCGAAAACGTAAGAGGAAAAGTTGATCCGCCCCATGAGGGGCTTTAGGCGGATCAGTTAACCAAGACCTCGGCGATCCAATGCGCGCACAAGACCGCTAAGAGCATGACGGCGTAGGCGCGCGCAGCGACGCGGACGCGTGCGTGGAGCTTGCCGACGCGGAGCGGGGCATGCGTGCGTTGATAGAGCGCGACGAAGATCATGGCGAGCGCGAAGAGAACGACGCCGAGCGTGAGCAACGGCGCGGCGGGGTTTAAGCGCAGCGCGTCTGTGACGTGACCGTGCAGCGTGAGCAGTACACCGCGCGTCATGCCGCAGATGGGGCACGGCACGCCGAACGCGCGTTGGAAGAGGCAGCCCCACGTCAACTCGCGCCCGAAGACGAAGACACGCTCCGGCGTCGCCGTCGCCAGCGCGCGCAAGACGAAGAGCTGCGCCAGCAGCAGCGTGCCGACGAAGCCGGGTGTCGCGCCCGTCCAGAGTGTCTGTCGTGAGAATTTCATCACGCCGCGCCGCCGCGAATTTCTTCAAACCATCTCAGGCGACGCTCGCGCCCGACGCAGCAATGCGGCTTCTCTCGTCCGTGCTGATTCTCCTGCGCGCGGCGGCGAAAGTGAGGAAGTGGAGCGCGAGGCTCGCGGCGAAGAAGCCCCAGAGTGTGCCGGTTATGAGTCGTCGTGCGTTGTCGCCGTCGCCGCGCGTAATGATCGCTTGCAGTACGTCGAGCGGCATCAGCACGGCGAGCGCGACACTCAGCCAGAGCGCGGGCAGTCGTCTCTTTGCAAGCAGCCAGACGAGGAACGCGAGCGCGCCGAGACTGATCCCTGTGCAACGCCAGCAGAGCGGCAACTGCGCGCCGAAGAGGTGCGGCGAGCGTGCAGGGTTCTGGTAACAGACGAAGTGCCCCGCCCACATCACGGCGCGATAAAAATTTGCCGCCGCCGACTCAAACATTCACGCTCTCCCGTTTAACTGCTTAGACGTTCGCGTGTTCGCGTCACTTGAAGAGGATCGGCTGGAACTGTCCTCCCGAAAGCTTCGCCGCTTCGTCCCAACTGTAAATAGCGGCGGCGATGTTCGCTAGCGGCATGAGCACAAGGAGGCACAGACCGATGAAGACGAACGAGAGGATGAAGCCGATGATGCCGAGCACGACGTAGCCCGCGAAGATGCCGATGCCGAGCCCCTGCTTGTTCGGCAAGAGCAGCAGCCCGATGCCCGGCAAGAACAGGCTGAGGATCGCCGGGACTGCCGGGTGCATCTGCTGCGCGCCGCCCGCGCCCTGCGGTTGATAGCTTTGCGCGCCCTGCGGCGGCGTATAGGTCGGGTAGTTAGACGGCGGCGTCTGCGGCGTGTAGCCGCTGCCCGCCCCGCCAGCCGTCGCGCCCGAGGCGGTGTCGGTCGCCGCGCCGGGCGCGTTCGTCGCGGCGGGCGGGTGTAGCTCGCTCGATGCGCGCCAGGATTCGGGCGCGGGGGCGTCGCCGAGTTGCGCGCCGCAGCTCACGCAGAATTTCGTGCCTTCGATGTTGCTTGTTCCACAGTTTGCACAGACAGCCATTCGTTTCTCCTTCGATTGCGTTGATGATTGATAAGTGAGCCTTAGCGCGACGCGAAGACTCAGCCGAGGTTCGGAATCCAGAAGACCTGACCGCAGTCTTCGACACGCTTCAAACCGAGGTCGGGCAAGTCTTTCTCACGAACGCCGAGAAAAGTAAAGTGCGGCAGGTCGTTGCGCACGGTCTGAAACCAGCCGTGGCGCGCAAAGGTTGAGCGCACGCGCGACTCCTTAAACTCGACGGCGTCGAAGGCGAGCATCGCGAGATGCTGCGACGCGCCGGGCGCGGCGACCGAGTAGAGGATCGACTTGGCGAATTCCTTGCTGAAGAAAATCCCGCTCTCTTCGAGAGCG
>JAVXVR010000145.1:0-8683 GCA_032230165.1 Acidobacteriota bacterium
CCGCCGCCGAACAGGACGCGGCGGTGCGCCCCGCGTCGAAGCGGAAAATAATTCTTTCGACGAACGTCGCCGAGACTTCCATCACGATTGAGGGCGTCGCGGCGGTCATAGATTCCGGACTCGCGCGCGTCGCCGCGCATTCGCCGTGGTCGGGGCTGGCGCGGCTCGAAGTCGCGCGCGTCAGTCGCGCCTCAGCCGCGCAGCGCGCCGGTCGCGCCGGTCGCACGCGCACGGGTCGCGCCCTGCGACTCTACACGGCGCAGGACTTCGCGGCGCGCCCCGCGCACGACGCGCCGGAGATTCAGCGACTCGACCTCGCCGAGCCAGCACTAGAGTTGCACGCCGCAGGCGTCGGCGATCTCAAAAGTTTCGACTGGTTCGAGCCGCCCACGCCGCACGCGCTCGACGCCGCCGACGCGCTGCTCCGTAAACTCGGCGCGACCGACAATGATGGGCACGTCACGCAACTCGGACGGCGAATGCTGAAACTTCCGCTCCACCCGCGACTCGCGCGCCTCGTCACGGAAGCCGAGACGCGCGGCGCGGGGCGCGCGGCGTGCGTCGTCGCGGCGCTAATAGGTGAGCGCGACATACGCGAGCGCGAAGTGCTCGCCTCGCCGCGCGAGCGTGTGCGCGTCGCCGCTAAGAAGCACAGTCCTTCCGATCTGCTCGAACTCCTCGATCTCTTCGACGAAGCCGCGCGCGCGCAGTTCGCGCCTTCGCGCCTGCGCGCGCTCCGGCTCAACGCGGGCGCGTCGCGCACGGTTGATCGCGTGCGGCGTCAGCTTCAAAGAGCAATTGGGAGTGGCGCGCGCTCTGCGCGACGTGACGCAAAGAGTGATGCCGGCACGACGATCCGCGCTCGCTCGACTGCAACGAAAGATTCGCGCGCGCCGACGAATGATGATGAAGAGGAGGCGTTGCTCATCTCGATCCTCGTGGGCTATCCCGACCGCGTTGCGCGTCGGCGCGAGGCGGCGAGTGATGCGCGCGCCGAGCACGACGCGGATGTGGAAGTTTTGCTTGCGGGCGGAGGCGCGGCTGTGCTTGCGCCGGAGAGCGTCGTGCGGCAGTCAGAGTTTTTAGTCGCGGTGGATGCGGAGGAGCGGCGCGCGCATGGGCACGAGCGTGGTCGGGGCGCGACGCGAACGGTCGTGCGGCTGGCGAGCGCGATTGAGCCGGAGTGGCTGCTCGATCTTTTCAGCGACGCGATCACGGAAGACGACGAGGTGCGCTGGAACGCGCAGGGTGAGCGCGTCGAAGTCGTCAGCCGTCTGATCTACGACGGGCTTGTGTTAGACGAGCGGCGCGCTGACGCCGCGCGCGGCGGCGAGGCGGCGCGCGTCGTTTCAGAAGCCGCGCGCGTGCTCGCCGATGCTGCGCTCGACGCGGGCATCGAAAAGTTCGTCGCGCGCGAGGTGATAGATCAATTCCTCGCGCGCGTCGAGTTCGCGTCGGGCGCGTTTCCCGAAGCAGAGTTTCCCGCGCTAGAAGAGCATGACATGCGCGAAAGCTTCGTCCATCTCTGCGAGGGCAGGCGCAGCTTCGCGGAGTTGCGTGAGGCGGCGCGAGGCGGAGAGTTGATCGGCGCGTTGCGCGGACGTTTGAGCGCGGAACAGTCGCGTCTGCTGGCGAAGGGTGCGCCGGAGCGCGTCGCGCTGGCGTCGGGGCGGCAAGCGCGCGTGAACTATGAGCGGGGCAAGCCGCCGTGGATCGCTTCACGTCTGCAAGATTTTTTCGGGATGCGCGAGAGTCCGCGGATCGCGAACGGGCGGGTCGCGCTCGTGCTGCACCTGCTCGCGCCGAATCAGAGAGCGGTGCAGGTGACGACCGATCTCGCGGGCTTCTGGTCGCGCCACTACCCGCAAGTGCGGCGCGAACTTTCGCGCCGTTACCCGCGACACGACTGGCGCGAAGACCCGATGACAGCGGCGAAGAAGTAAGAGATCATCGGGTAAACTCTTTTTTGCGCCTTTGCGCCTTTGCATGATTATTATTTCTCACGCAAAGGCGCGAAGTTATTTCCGACTTGCGGAAGAGTAAATCGGGAGCGCCGCGTGATACAGTCGCGAAACTCCGCGCGTTACAATCGTCTTGGGTGAAGGCTCGTTTTGATTGCCATGAGTGAGGTCGAAGAAAAACGCGAGCGTTGGTCTGTCACGTCGAACGTGAGGGTGCTGGCGGATCAGGCGTTCTCGCGCGCCGCCGGATCGCCGCTCGTCGCCGGAAATAGCGTGCGCCTGTTGCGCGATGCGGCGGAGAACTACCCGGCGATGCTCGCGGCGATCCGCGCCGCGCGTCGCGTGGTGCACTTCGAGTCGTACATCATTCACGAGGATGAGACGGGACGCGAGTTCGCCGAGGCGCTGGCGGCGAAGGCGCGTGAGGGCGTGCGCGTGCGTCTGATTTACGACTGGATGGGCGCGTTCGGTGCGGCGTCCGGCAAATTCTGGCGCGGGATGCGCGCGGCTGGCATAGAGGTGCGCTGTTTTAACCCGCCGCACTTCGGCAGCCCGTTCGGCTGGCTCAGTCGAGATCATCGCAAGGTGCTCGCCGTTGATGGCGAAGTCGCTTTCGTCACGGGCTTGTGTGTGGGGAAGCGTTGGGTCGGCTACCCCGAACGAAACATCGAGCCGTGGCGCGACACAGGGATAGAGATCAAGGGTCCGGCGGTCGCGGACGTGGAGCAGGCTTTCGCGCAGAGTTGGGTCGCGGCGTGCGGCGAGCCTCTGCCGGAAGATGAGTTGCCGGACGCGACGAAGATTGAGCCGGCGGGCGAGATGATGCTGCGCGTCATCGCGAGCCAGCCGAACACAGCGGGGCTGTACCGGCTCGACCACTTGATCGCCGCGCTCGCGCGAAAAACTCTGTGGCTGACGGATGCCTACTTCATCGGCACGACGCCCTACGTGCAAGCCTTGCGCGCGGCGGCGCAGGACGGCGTCGACGTGCGTCTGCTCGTGCCCGGCTCAAGCGACGTGGTGGTGATGAGCGCGCTCTCGCGCGCAGGGTATCGCTCGCTCCTTGAGGCGGGCGTGCGCGTCTTCGAGTGGAACGGCACGATGCTGCACGCGAAGACCGCCGTGGCGGACGGGTTGTGGGCGCGCGTCGGCTCGACGAATCTGAATCTGGCGAGCTGGATCGGCAACTGGGAGCTTGATGTGGCGGTCGAGAACAAAGAGTTCGCGCGCGCGGCGGAAGAGATGTATCTCGCAGACCTCGAACACTCGACCGAGATCGTTTTGACCGAGCACAAAAAGCGCGTGCGCCCGACGACGCGACCTGAAGCGCCGCGCCGTCGCAGAGGATCGAGGCGCGCGAAGGCGGGACGCGCCGCGCTCGGCGCGCTCGGCGTCGGCAAAGAGTTGGGCGCGGCGCTCACGGATCATCGCGTGCTCGGACCTGCGGAGGCGCGCGTCATGTTGAGCGCGGGCGCGCTGCTGCTCGGTCTCGTCTTCGTCGCCGTGCTCTACCCGCGCTGGATCACGATCCCGCTCGCCACCATCGGCTTGTGGACGGCGCTCGCGCTTTTTTGGCGTGCGTACAAACTGCGCGCGGCGGACGCGCAGGCGCGTGGCGAGCGCGACCGCGCGCTGCGACGCGCAGAAAGAATGGAGCGAGAGAAGATCAAGCAAGCCGGTTGATCGCTCTCGACGCGTGCGCGCGACGGTTTGTCATCACGCGTGAAGCGAACAAGCCTCGCGTCGCCCTGTCGTCGGATCATCTAATCAATTGAAAAGGAAGAATCTGAGGTCGTCGTCTCAGGCGAGCGCGATGTCGATCTGGTAGGCGAACATGATCGTCATCAGCACGAGGAGGATGAGGAACACCGTGCGGATGATCTGATCTGCGCGCGCGCCGCGACCCCAGACGGCGAGTGCGAGGAAGGCTGGGAAGACGACCATCATATAGCGCGCCTGCGATTGCAGCAGTCCGGAGCTGAGCGTGAGGAAGACGGAGGCGAGCGCGTAGGCGGCGAGCGACCACTTGCGCCACTTGACGAGCGCGACGCCGCAGATGATCACGCCCACGACGGCGAGGAAGCTCGCGAAGCGGAAGTCCCAGGAGACGGCGAGCACCAGAGGATCGCGCAGGTACTCGAAGAGCGTCATCAGGAAGAAGGTGGGCTTGCGTCCCCATGTCACGAGAATGTCTTTGAAGGCGAGGGCGTTGCCCGTGATTGCGTGGAGATACCACATGAAAGAGAGCAAGCCCACGGGGGCGAGCAGCAGCGGGAGAAAGTTCCAACGGGGCTTCAGCGTGCGATACGTCTCCCAGTAGAGCACGGCGAGCGTGGGGAAGAGCAGTATGCCCGTCACGCGCGTCGCGGAGGCGAGCGCGCCACAAAGCCCCGCGACTAACCACTGCTCGCGCTTCGCCGCGTAGAAGCTCGCGACGGTGAGCAGGAGGAAGAGCGACTCGGTCATCGGGACGGAGAAGAAGTAGCTGAACGGAAAGGCGGCGAGGTAGAAGACGGCGCGGTCTGCGTCGCTCGCGCCGAAGCCGTAGGCGACGGCGAGCTTGTGCAGCAGGACGAGCGCGAAGAAGAAGCAGAGCGAAGAGAGCGCGATGCCCGTCAAGTTAAACTCGCCCGTCAAGAGCGAAGCAGCGCGCAGCATGAGCGGGAAGAGCGGGAAGAAAGCCCAGTTCGCCGAACGCTCGGTTGAGAACGCGCGATGCTCGTAGCCGTGCGCCGCGAGGCTCATGTACCAGTTGCAGTCCGCCACGTCCGTGCGCTTGCGCAGGATGCGCGCGAACGCCGTGCTGTGGAGCGAGAGTTGCGCCGAGCCGTAATCGCTCTGCGGGTCTGGATGTACCACGTCGAGCTTCGCCGTGAGCACGAAGAGCGAGAAGACGATGAGGCGCGTTAGCATGAAGGCAAACGCAGAGGCGCGCACACTCTGCGCGCGGGCGACACGCGCGAGTGCGCCCTTGATCTTTGCGCCGCGTGGCGCGTCCCGTTCAGGAGTCACGCGGGCATGATGTCGCAAGTTCGAGCCGCGCGTCAAAACTTTCGCGCGGTGAGGAGGGCGGGGGATGTGTTAAAGTCCGACCCGCACGCCTTTCAAACTTGGTGCGCGGAGCTACACGCGATGCTCGTTTCGGTGGTCGTCCCCTGCTACGACGAAGCAGACGTTCTCGGCGAGACTCACGCCGCGCTCGCCGCAGTCTTCGCGCGCCTCGAAGGGATAGACGCGGAGATCATCTACGTCAATGACGGCAGCCACGACGAGACGCTCTCCCGCTTGCGCGAACTGCAAGCGGCGGACGCGCGCGCGCGCGTAGTGAGCCTCTCGCGCAACTTCGGTCACCAGATCGCCGTCTCCGCCGGACTCGATCACGCGGCGGGCGATTGCGTCGTCGTCATTGATGCCGATCTGCAAGACCCGCCCGACGTGATCGCGGAGATGGTCGCGCTGTGGCGCGAGGGTTATCAGGTGGTTTACGGCGTGAGGGCGGAGCGCGAGGGCGAGTCGGCGTTCAAGCTGTGGACGGCGAAATTTTTCTACCGACTCATCAACCGTCTCTCGCACGTCGAGATGCCGCTCGACGCGGGCGACTTCCGTCTGATGGACAGGCGCGTCGTTGACGTGCTGCTCTCGATGCCGGAGCGCGATCGCTACCTGCGCGGCATGGTGAGCTGGATCGGCTTCCGGCAGGCGGCGGTTCTGTACAGACGCGCCGCGCGCCGCGCCGGAGAGAGCAAGTACCCGCTCGCGAAGATGATCCGCTTCGCGACCGACGGCTTGCTCTCGTTCTCGCAGACGCCTCTGCGGCTCGCCATCTGGACGGGCTTCGCGTCGATCGCCTTCGCCTTCGGCGGCATCGTCTGGGCGCTCATCGTGCGCCTCTACACGAACGACTGGGTGCGCGGCTGGGCTTCGATCTTCACGGCTGTCCTGTTCATCGGCGGCGTGCAACTGATCACGCTCGGCATCATCGGCGAGTACATCGGGCGCATCTACGCGGAGGTCAAGCGCCGCCCGCTCTACGTCGTCGCCGAACGACTCGGCTTCGACGAGCGGCGACACGCGCGCGCGGATGCTCAAGACGAGGCGATGGCATTCGCCGCACGGACGACGCTCGACGACACGCGGATCGAAGTCCGAACAACCGACCCGCGTTAACGCTCCAACATCACGCACGACTCGACTGACTCCCAAACGCGCCCATCTCAAGATGCTCATCGGACTCGACGCCATCCCGCTCACAGAGCCGTTGACGGGCGTCGGTCATTACACGCTGGAGCTTGCGCGCGCCGTAGCCTCCGCGTCGCCCGCAGACGAGTTCGAGCTTGTCTATTCTTCGCGCTACCCGCAGATTGATCTCGCCCGCGACGGAGAATCGCTCCCGCCGAACCTGCGCGCCGCGCGCGTCGAGGTCGGACTGCTCGGCGCGCGTTGGTGGCTCGTCGGTCTGCCGCGCCACATACGGCGTCGTGGCTTCGCCCTCTTCCACGGCACGAACTACGAAGTGCCTCTGCGTGCATCGTGCCCGACCGTCTTGACCATCCACGATCTCTCCGCCTACACGCACCCCGCGACGCACCTCGCGCGCCGCGCGCGCCGTTTGCGCCTGCGACTGCCCGCGATGGCGCGCGCCGCGACGCACGTCATCACGCCGACCGAGGCGGTGCGCCGCGAGGCGTGCGAGCTGCTGAAACTTGATCCGTTGAAGGTCTCGGCGATCCACGAAGCGCCGCGCGAAGGTTTTCGCCCGCTCGCGCGCGCCGAAGCGGAAGCGACCTTGAAGCGGCTCGGCGTCGAGAGCGACTTCCTGCTCTTCGTCGGCACAATCGAGCCGCGCAAAAATCTCGCGACGCTCGTCGGGGCGTTTGAACAGATCGACGGCGAGGCTCGCGATGGTGTAGCGGGCGCGTCGAAAGTCTCGCGCGCGGAGTCGCGAACATCATCGCGAGCATCGTCGCCGCAACTCGTCATCGCCGGACAGCAGGGCTGGCTCACGCGCGATCTGCTCGCTCGCGTCGAAGCATCGCCCGCACGCTCTCGCATACACTTCACGGGCTACGTCTCCGATGAAGACTTGCGCGCTCTCTACTCGACGTGCCTCGCCTTCGTCTATCCATCTCTGTACGAGGGCTTCGGGCTGCCGCCGCTCGAAGCCGCCGCGTGCGGCGCGGCTGTCGTCGCAAGCCGCATCCCGGCGCACCTCGAAACGCTCGGCGAAGAGAGCGCGCTGCTCGTCGCGCCCGAAGACGCGGACGCACTCGCGCGCGCGCTAACAGAACTGATCGAAGACGAGAGCCTGCGGCGTCGGTTAGCCATCGCGGGCGTGCGTCGTGCCGCTGAGTTCACCTGGGAGCGCGCGGCGCGGCAGACGCTCGAAGTTTACGCGCGCGCCTTAAAAGAGTGGGCGGCGAAAAATGTTTGAGGATGCGTCACGAAGGTGTGCGGGCTTTGAGTAGTCGCGCGCGATGCCTTAGATTACAGCTTCGTTTGATCTCGCAGGGGCTGTGCGTGGCGAAGGTTCGCGCGTGCGAAGAGTAAGGTCGGAGGGGTTGGCGGTGATGGAGCGTGACGCCGAAGTCGAAAGGGTGTTGCTGGAGATTCGCGAGCGTCTGCGCGGCGCGGACGGCGCGGCCGCAGGCGACGAAGAGTCTCGCCAACGCGCGGCGCTCGCGCGGATCGAGGCGAGCCTCGCGGTCGCCGCGCGCGCGTGGGATCGTCTGCCGCCGATTGTGTCTAACCGGCGGGGCTGGCGCGCGCGGCTCGAACTCTGGCTCAAGCGTCGGCTCAGGCGCGTGACCAACTGGTTCACGTGGGAGCAGATCAACTTCAACGCGGCGTTGAGAGACGCGCTGCGCGCCACACTCGCCGCGCTCGCCGAGCGGGACGAGCGGCAGGCTGAGCTGCGCGAACGGATCGACGCGCTCGACGCGGAGCTGCGCGAGCTGCGGCAGACGCGCGCGGAAGGCGAGCGACGACGCGGCGCGACTCAAGCGAGAGACGCAGGCACGAAGTAGTCTTGAGAGATCGCATTGCCTGAACTGACAAGTCTGTACCGACTGATTCCGCGTGTCCTGATCCCATGATCCGCAAAGTCGTCATCTGCACCACGCAAGTCCCTTTCGTTAGCGGCGGGGCGGAATCGCACGCGGCGAACCTGCGCGCGGCGTTGCGCGTGGCGGGTTACGAGGCTGAGATCGTCGCGCTGCCGTTCAAGTGGTATCCGCCCGAACAGATCATGAGAAGCGTGCTGGCGTGGCGTCTCGTCGATCTCACGGAGTCGAACGGCAGTCCCATTGATCTCGTCATCGGCTTAAGGTTTCCGGCTTACGCCGTGTCGCACCCGAACAAAGTTCTCTGGATCATTCACCAGCATCGCGCCGCCTACAATCTCGCCGGGACAGAGTTCGACGATCTCTTGACTTACCCCGACGGCGCGCGCGTCAGCGAGCTTGTACGCCACTGCGACAACGAGTTCATCCCCGAAGCGAAAAAAGTTTTCGCGAACTCCGCGACGGTCGCCGCGCGACTCAAACAGTACAACCGGATCGAGAGCGAGCCGCTTCATCACCCGCCGCCGCGCGCCGCGCGACTGCGCGCGGGCGACGTGGGCGACTACGCTTTCTTTCCGAGCCGACTCGAAGCGCAGAAGCGTCAGAGTCTTTTAATCGAAGCGATGCAACACACGCGCACGCCCGTGCGCGCTGTCGTCGCGG
>JAVXVR010000164.1:0-5404 GCA_032230165.1 Acidobacteriota bacterium
GTCGCCTCGCCGACGGCACTCGCCGCGTGGAAGCACAAGCGTGCGGTGCGCGTGGCGGTGCGGCGCGAAGAGGACACGGCGATGATCGGCAAACGCCACCCGATCCTCGGCGAGTATCGTCTGGCAATCGGAACGGGCGAAGATAGCCCCGACAATCGGGGCAAGATCACGGGGATGCAAACGTCCTTCTGGCTCGACGGCGGCAACACCTACGATGCCTCGTTCGTCGTCATGGACGTGATCCAGTTGCGCTGCGACAGCGCGTACATGGTGAAGAACTACGGCACACGGGGCGATGTCTGCAAGACCAACAAGGCGAGCAACACGGCGTTTCGCTCGATGGGCATGATTCAGGCGATGCTCGTACAGGAAGACGCGATTGAGAGGGCGGCGCACGCCATCGGGATGCTCGCGGAAGACGTGCGCGGCAAGAATCTGTACCAACTCGGCGACACGACCCCGTTCGGTCAGCTCCTCGACGACTGCTATATGGGAGTCGTGTGGACTTACCTCGCGAAGCATTGCAACTTCCGCGAGCGGCTCGAAGAAGTTAACCGCTTCAACGCCGCGAACCTCTGGCGCAAGCGCGGCATCTCGATGATCCCCGTCAAGTACGCGAGCGGCTACAACCTCACGCTGCTTGAACAGACGGGGGCGCTCGTCGAAGTTTACGATCAGGACGGGACGGTCTTGGTCAGGCACGGCGGCGTCGAGATGGGGCAAGGACTCATGACGAAGGTCGCGCAGATCGCCGCCTACGAGTTGAACGTCCCCTTGACCTTCATCAATATGTCCGACACGGACACGAACGTCGTGCCGAACCCGACGAGCACGGGCGCTTCGACCGGCACGGCTTTCAGCGGCGGCGCGGTGCGCGATGCCTGCCTGAAACTGCGCCGACGCCTCGAAGATTTTTGTCTCGACCTGTTGAAGGAGAACGGAAGTGTATGGTGTCAGGATCAGCACATCAACTTCTGGGACTACCCGCAAGGGTGGCGCACACCTGTCCCGCAACCCGCGCCGCCGCCTGAAGCCGCGCCGCAAAAGCCCGCGCCGAAGAAGCACGTTGACCCCGTTCTCATCTGGAACAAGATCGTCTCGCTCGCCTACGTCAACCGCGTCGATCTCTCCGCCCAGGTTCGCTTCAAACAAGCGGGTGGCGAAGCGGCGGATTCGGGTCTCACCTTCAAGAGCCCGAAGTGCACCGAGCCGGTCAATCACTTCACAGGCTTCACCTACAGCGCCGCCTGCACCGAAGTCGAAGTGGACGTTTTGACAGGTGAGACGACCGTCCTGCGCTCCGACGTGATGTACGACGTGGGCAAGAGCATCAACCCCGCGATTGACGTGGGACAGGTCGAAGGAGGTTTCATACAGGGTCTCGGCTACGTGCTCACCGAAGACGTGGTCTTTCAACCGGACGGCGAGAACAAGGGCGCTCTCAACACGCTGAACACCTGGACGTACAAGCCACCGGCAGCGAGCACCATCCCCATAGAGTTCCACGTCGATCTTTACCCGCGCGAGGAAAGCTCAGACGCTCCCGAAAACCCTTACGATCTTCTCTCTTCAAAAGAGGTCGGCGAGCCGCCGCTCGTGCTCGCGGCGACCGCCTACTTCGCCGTCAAGCACGCCGTCTTAGCCGCGCGCCGTGATCGTGGTCACGACGAGTGGTTTGACTTGGAAGCGCCAGCCACTGTGCAGCGCGTGCGCGAGGCGTGTCTGGTTGAGGCGGATAACCTGAAGATATAAGGATATAGTTCTATTAAAACTCGACGCGCAGACCGAACTGCACCCAGCGACTCGAAGACTCGCGCCGGGTCGGCACAGTCTGCTGCGTGACGACGCCGAAGGCGCGCGGGTTCGTCAAATCAAGCGTTGGGTTGGCGAAGACTGTGTGGTTGAAGAAGTTGAAAAAGTCGCACGAGAGGCGCGCGCTCAATTTCTCGCCGACGCGAGTCGTCTTGCCGAGCGAGAGATCGAGATTCCAGTTAGCGAAACCGCGCAAGGGGTTCGCCCTCCCCGAACGCCCGTCCTGTGCGAGCAGAATCCTGCGGAAACTATTTAACGCCAGCTCCGGGTTGCCGAAGAGGTTGATACCTGATCCGCCGACGATTGGATCGCCGTTCGTGCCGACGTTGTTCGAGCCCGCGACGACCGAGTTGACGCCCGTGCTTAGTCGGCGTGGATCGACGAGCGGGATCGCGCCAGTCGCGTTGGCGAGCATCGTCCCGCCGCCAAGCGCCGAGACGCCCTGCGAGACGACGAGCGGCGCGCCCGATGCGGCGCGCATGATGCCTGAGATTGACCAGCCCTCGATGAGTTTGTCGAAGCGCGTCCCGGTGCGCAGACGATCGCCGCGATTCGTCGGCAGGTCGTAGAGGAAGTAGCCGTTGAAGACGTGCGTGCGGTCGAAATCCGACGCGCCGTAGTCGAAGTCGGGAAAGAACGCGCTCGCGATCATGTTCATCGAGTTCTCGACCGCGCTCGACTGATCGAGCGACTTCGAGAAGGTGTAGTTGAGATCGAAAATCAGATCGCGCGCGAGGCGCTTGCGTAAGGTCGCAATGAGCGCGTGGTAGTTCGAGCGACCGATGCTCGTGCGGACGAAAGAGGTCTGCGCCTGCAAGTTGTCGAAGGGCTTCAAGCCAGCGCCCAAGCGCGCAACATCAATGGTCTGAAAGATGCCCGACACGTTGCCGTTGATGAAGTTCGCTTCGTTCCCCGTAAGCACTCGCACCGTTCCGCCGGGCATGTTGTTTTGAAACCAGGCTTGCGCTGACACGCTCGACGTTGCTGCGCCCGCGCGTAACTGTCGTGCGACGGCGTCGAATGCTTGCGCGAAAGTCTGACCTGAAACGGGATCGAGTTGGAAGAAAGGCGCGGAGTTGAAGTTGACGTTCGTCGGCAGGTGACGCCCCATGCGCGCGAGCCAGCCGACTTCCAAGATCATGCCGCCCGGAAGCGTGCGCTGCACGGTGAGGTCGAAGGTGTAGTTTTCGCCGACCTTGAAACGGGGATCGATCTGGAACGAGATGTTCTCGCCAAACGGCTGCGCGGGAACGATTGTGCCGGCGACGGCTGATGCCACGGGCAGAGGAATCGAGCCGTCCACGCCCACGCGAAAGACCGAGAGCGGCGCGGTTCCGGTCGCATTGCAATTCGCGCCGCCCACGCCCGTCGAGTTGCAGAGCGGCGCGCGGCGCGTGATCGTCTGACTGAACCCGACGCCGAGTGAAGGGATGATGACCGATTCCGAAGTGTTGATGCGGTCATAAACAATGCCGAAGCCGCCGCGCACGACCGTCTTGCGCGCGCCGAAGAGCTTGCCGAGATAGCCGCCCTCGAACGCCGGATTCCAGGCGGCGGCGAGTCGCGGCGAGAAGTTGTTCCGGTCGGTGTCGAAGACGTGATCGCGCCCCGACGATGAGAGTGGGACGAAAGCGATCTGCGGGTTGTAAATCTGTCCGGCGAGCGCGGCACGGCGGCGCGGCTCGATGTAGTTTCGATAAGTCAGAGGCTCGCCCGTCTCATTGTTGATCATGATCGTCTGGCGACCCGTACGTTCGACGGGCGGCTCTTGCCAGCCATATGAGAGTCCGAGCGAGAGCGAGAGCGAAGAACGCGCCTGCCACTTGTCTTGAAAATAAAAGTCGTAGGTGTTGTTCGTCGCCTCGGCTCGCAAAGGAGTGCCGAAGGGCAGCGCGTTGAGGTTGGCGTCGCGCACAGCGAGCACGCCGATGATATCGATCATTCCCGTCACCGCCGCGAAGAGCGTGTCCCACTGCCCCACGTCGCTGCTCTGCAAGCAGTTCGTCTGCACGGATGATGAACAGGTAGGCGGGCGCGAAGTGTTCGGGATGGCGATGTTGCTGCCGCGAAAGATATCTGCGACGGGTGAGGTGAGCGAGCCGACCGACTTGTCGTTGCGCGTGTGGCGCGTGAGGATGTGGCGGAAGTTCGCGCCGAACTGGAGCGCGTGATTGCGTCGAAGCCATGTGCCGTCATAAACAAATTGAAGCGGCTCGTTGTCGTTGACCTGCGCGCGCGCGCGTTGCACGTCAACGTCAATCGGCTCGCTCACGAGTTGATCGAGCGAGCCGCCGCCGATGTTCAAGGCGACAAGACCAGCGCTCGAAGTCGTGCCGGGGATGGCAAGGAGCGCGGCTACGGCAGAAGGGCTGAGCGGCTGGTTCGACTGCCGGTCGCGCGTCCAGCCGAGCTTGAAGCTGTTGACGAAATTCGGCGTGATGAGACCCGTGAGTCCGAGCGTGAAGTTCTGACCGCGCTGCGGTGTATCGCTCGTAAAGACCGCGCTGCCGCCGCGTATGTCGAGTTGCTGGCGCAGGCTCGTCGAGCCGCCGAGCGTGGAGAGGCGTCGGAAGTAGGTCGCCGATCCGTTGAGCGACCAGTTCGCGCTCAGTGTATGATCGAGGCGCGCGACGACGTAGTCGCTCTCTAAGGGAGTGCTGGCAGTCGAGCGCCAGCCGATGGTGTTGAGTCCGTCGCCGCTCGACGGATCGTTGCCCTGGGGCAGCAGCGACCAGAGCGCGGAGACGGCGGGGCTCAAGCCCAGACGGCGCGGATCGCAGCGACTGCCGCCCGTCGCGCCGCAGAGCGTGGAAGTGGCGAGATCGTAAGAGACGATCCGACCGGCGTTGTCGCGAAGACGCACCGTGCCGCGCCGCAGCGTGTCGGTCGGCACGATCCGCGCCACGTCGAAGGCGCGCGCGAAGTTGCGCCCTTCGTAGTTGGTGAAAATGAAAGTGTGGTTGCGCCAGAGCGGCGCGCCGAGCCGGAAGCCATAACGATTGTCTCTCTGCTCCGCCTTCGCGATGCCGTTGCGATTGTTCGTCCAACTGTTGGCGTTGAGATCGTCGTTCTGATGATAGAAGTAGCCCGCGCCGTGGAAGTCGTTTGAGCCGCGACGACCGACGAGCGCGACCTGCCCGCCCGCCCCGCGCGAGAAGGACGCGCCGAGATTAGCGACCCCTCCGCGAAACTCCTCCACACTCTCGACGGGCACGGGGATGATCGTGCGAAAGCCCGCGCCGCCCCCCGTCGAATTCTCTGTCACATCAATGCCGTCAACCGAGAACGTGCTCTGGTCGGAGCGCGCGCCCGCGATAGCGCCGCCGCCGTTGCCGTTGTCGCCGTCGCCCGCTTCGGGAATGGTGCCGGGCTGCAAGGTGAGGAACTCGACTGCACTTCTTTCGAGCGAGGGAAGCGCGAGCAGCGGCTTAGACGGAATGACGTTACCAATGGCGGCGTCGGTCTTCTGCAACTCGATGCCCGCGTTTGCTACGACCGACACAGTCTCGACGACGCTGCCGACTTCAAGCGTCAGAGCGACGCTGTAAGACTTCGCCACGTCAACCTTGATTGCGGAGACGACGGCTTTGCG
>JAVXVR010000265.1:0-5697 GCA_032230165.1 Acidobacteriota bacterium
CGGAGGCGAACACGCTCTACAAAGAGGGGACGGGGTATCCAGCGCTGGCGGCCCTCAACATTGAATACTCCTTCTTCCGCGACCTGAGTTTGGGTCTGCCGAAGGACACAGGCAACAACGCCACCGACTTCATCTTCGCTGACACGAACGGCACGCCCGCCGGTGCGCCGCAGCGGCTCGGCGCGCCGGGACCCGAAAACCTCTCGTCGCCCATTCAACGCTTCTCGACCGTCCCGGCGTCGCTCATCGATCCGTGCCAGTCGAGCGCCGCCCCGCCGAACCGCGTCGTCGATACGACCAGTGATCCGGCGAACAACTCGACCTTCGGCACGCTCACCGTCCGTCGCAAGTTCACGAACAACACGGGCAGCAGCGTCACACGCCTCAGGTTCCGCATCGTGGATGTGACGACGTTCTTTGTGCCGACGGGGACGGCGGACTTGCGCGCGCGCACCTCGACCCTCACCACGGTCTCGGTCAGCCCAGCATGCGGCGGCGGCTCGGTCAACGTGCAGGGGACAACGTTGGAGCAGCCGCCCACGCAGCCCAACGGCGGTGGCTTCAACTCGTCGCTCTCGGCAGGGACGGTGACGTTGGGGACGCCGCTCGCGCCGGGCGCATCCGTCAACGTGCAGTTCCTGCTCGGCGTGCAGCAGCGCGGCAGCTTCCGCTTCTTCATCACCATCGAGGCGCTGCCGTAGAGGGCAATCCAAGTAGTCACGACGAAGAGAGGATGGTAAGAAGAGAGGGAGGCAGACTCATAATGGGTCTGCCTCCCTCTCTCTAGTAGCGCACGACTCTCGAACTTTTACGCCGTCATGAATATCACACGCGGCAAACAGGCGGGGCTGGATGTCTCTCGCCTTCTTCTAAACCGTCCGCGACGTGCGTTGCCCTTCAAGCACAATGGCGAGGGAAGCACCGACCGATCTACTCGTAACGCAGCGCGATCATGGGATCGACTTTGGTGGCGCGACGCGCCGGGATGTAGCTCGCCAGCACGCCCGCGCCGACGAGCACCAGCGAGATGATGGCGAAGGTCGCCGGGTCGGTCGAGCTGACGCCGAAGAGCAGGCTCGACATCACGCGGGTTAAGACCATTGACGCGGCGAGCCCGACGGCGACGCCGATCATGACGAGCTTTAACGCCTGCCCGACCGCCAGCTTGAGCACGTCCCACTTCTGCGCGCCGAGTGCCATCCGAATCCCGATCTCGTGCGTGCGCTGCGCCACCGAGTAGCTCATCACGCCGTAGATGCCGACCGCCGCGAGCAAGAGCGCCACGACGCCGAAGACGCCGAGCAGGAGCATGCTGAAACGCTGCCGCGCGATTGATTCGGAGAACACCTCTTCCATCGTCGTGATGTTAGAGACCGGCTGATCTCGATCAATCTCCCACACCGTCCCGCGCACCGTCGCCGCGAGACTCTGCGGCTCGACGTTCGTGCCAACGACGAGGTGGCGCGGAGAGAAGTAATCGGACTGCTGGTAAGGGAGGTATATCTGCGGCTTCAGCTCGGCGTCGAGACCGAACTGCCGCACATCGTTAACGACGCCGACAATCGTGATCCAGTCGTCGGGCGATTGCGGTTTGCCGGGACAGATGCGCTTGCCCAAAGGGTCTTCGCCGGGCCAGTAGCGACGCGCCATCGCGTCGCTGATGACGGCGACCGCGGGCGCATC
The DNA here is from genome assembly GCA_032230165.1 of Acidobacteriota bacterium. GTDB lineage: Bacteria > Acidobacteriota > Blastocatellia > Pyrinomonadales > Pyrinomonadaceae > JAIVGV01. The sequence goes on from JAVXVR010000265.1 coordinate 1,684, forward strand.
TGCCCTGTCCTCGTCGCCGAAGGCTCGCCCGCGCAAGAGTTGAATGCCCATCGTCTGAAAGTAGTGTGGGCTGACGACTCTGGTCGCGACGATGTTCTCCTCGCCGGGTGCAGGCTCAGGGCGACCCTCGATACGGACGCCGACGGAGTCTCCCTGTTTGGTTAAAGGTATCTGGCTGGTGACGGCGGCTGAGCGCACGCCGGGCAGGGCTTCGACGCGGCGGATCATCTCCGTGTAGAAAGCGGACTGGCGCGCCGCGTCGGGATACTTTTGCAGCGGGAGCGCGACACTCATCGTCAACAGGTTGCCGGTGCGAAATCCCGGATCGACGTGGCGCAGGTGCAGGAAGCTGTTGATCAAAAGCCCCGCGCCGATAAGCAGGATGAGCGAGAGCGCGACCTCCGAGACGACGAGCACGCTGCGGATGCGGTTGCCGCGACTTCCCGCCGCAGAGTCTCTGCCGCCCTCTTTCAACGTCTCGTTGAGGTTGAATTTCGTCGCCTGCATCGCCGGTGCGAGACCGAAGATGAGTCCGGTCAACAGTGAGACGAGCAGCGTGAAGACGAGCACCTTGACATCGACCGTGATCTCTCTGGCTTGCGAAATGTTCGGCGGGATGAAAGCCTTGAGCAGCCGCACCCCCCACACGGATAGCAAGAGCCCCGTGCCGCCGCCGAGCGCGGCGAGCAGGACGCTCTCCGTCAGGAACTGTCTGACGAGTCGTAGGCGGCTTGCGCCGAGCGCGACGCGCGTGGCGATCTCTTTCTGCCGCCCGGAGGCACGCGCGAGCAGCAGGTTCGCGACGTTGGCGCACGCGACGAGCAGAACGAAGCCGACCGCGCCGAGCAGCACGAGCAGCGCCGGTTTGATGTTGCCAACGACTTGTTCGTGAAGCGGAACGACCACCGCGCCGACCCCAGTATTTTCGGCGGGGTACTGCTGCTCGAGTCGTCCGGCGATGGTGTTCATCTCAGCCCGCGCCTGTTCGAGCGTGACGCCGTCTTTCAGGCGCGCGACGACTTCCAGAAAGTGTGAGCCGCGCCGCCCGGCTTCCCTCTGCGTGAAGGCGATGGGAATCCAGAACTGATCTCCGCGACTGGGGAACTGGAAGCTCGACGGCATGACCCCTATGACCGAGAAGCTGTAGCCGTTCAGCGTGATCGTCTTTCCGACTATCCCTGCGTCCGCGCCGAAACGCCTCTGCCACAGCGCGTGACTCAGGATGACGGAGTGATTCGCGCCGGGCTGATCCTCCGCAGGCGAGAACCAGCGTCCCAGTTGCGGGTTGACGCCGAGAATGGGGAAGAGGCTTGCCGAGACGCGCCTGCCGTCGAGCCTCTCCGGCTCGCCCGCACCTGTCAGGTTCATGCTCAGCTCGGCGATTGCCGCCACGCCTGCAAAGACCTTGTTCTGATCGCGCCAGTCGATGTAGTTGGCGGGCGCGGGCGTGTCGCGCGGATAGCCGTGTCTAGAGTTGTCCTCGAAGACCATCACGAGCCGTTCGGGATTATGGTAAGGCAGCGGGCGCAGCAGAACTGTGTTGACCACGCTGAAGATCGCGCTGTTCGCGCCAATGCCTAAAGCTAAAGCGATGACGGCAATGATGGTGAAACTCGGATTCTTCACCAGCATACGCAGTCCGAAACGCAGGTCATGCCGGATATCGCCCAACACGCTTGTCCTCCTTCGTTCCCCTAACACCACGGGCTCTTGCGGGACGGGGCGCACGACCCGTCGCAGTTCCTGTGTCAGCAGATCGCCCTCGGTCAGCTCTGTGAGCGCCCCGCGATGGGCTTCCTCTGGCGTCGCGCCGCCGTGAAGCAACTCCTCATAGCGATCTTCAAGGTGCTGCGTCAGCTCCTCGACGATCTCAGCCTCGCGCGCAGGGTCGAGACGCAAGTCACGCAGCCTGCGTTTAATGTGCCGCCCCCAGTCAGGCATGTTCCATCCCCGTGATCCGGTTGATCGCTTCGACGAACTCGCGCCAGGTGTTGCGCTGCGCGGCGAGCATCTTCTTGCCTTCGGGCGTCAGACGGTAGAAGCGACGGCGTCGCTGCCCCGCTTCTTCCACCCAGCGCCCCTTGATCCAACCGCGCTGCTCCAGCCGGTAGAGCAGCGGGTAGAGAGACGCGACGTTGAACTTCAGCACGCCTTCCGAGCGCAACTCGATGAGCTTGCTGATCTCGTAGCCGTGGCGCGGGCGCGCCTCGACGAGCGACAGGATGAGCAGCTCGGCGCTGCCCTTCTTCAGCTCCCGGTCGAACATCTGTGATATATGTGACATAGCCATAGATTACTATGGACGATATATCGCGTCAAAAAGTTTCAGCGAATTCTCGCCGGAACGCACAAGGCGTTTGCAGGCTTGTCTGGAATTTGAAGGCGGGCGGAAGGAGTGTCGTGCCAGAGGGCGCTAACGAATACGCGCGGTGAAGCTCACGCTGCCCGTATTGTTAGGTGATATCTGACTCAGGTTGCCGGTGAAGCGCCAGCGCACGTGCGTCACCGCGCGGTCGTAGCCAGCCAGAGCGCCGCCGCCACCGCTGACGGGCGTGCCGTTCCATGTCGCGGCATTGTCATTGGAGTATTCCACCGCCACCGTCATGCCGGTTGTCGCCAGAACTGTGCTTGGCGAGCCAAGTTTGAAATCTGTCTGAGCCGGTACCGGATCAATCACAAAGAAGACTCGCGCGGCTTGACCGCCGCCATTCGTGAACGCGACGGTGTAAACGAGGTCAGTGCCCGGCGGCTGGGTGCCCGAAGGTGTCACGCTGTTAAGGAGCGCGACGTTCGGAGGAGCTGAAGCCCCCGGCACTGCATCGACGGCGTTAGTGTCCATCGTCACCGCGCCATCGAGCGCAAAGAGTCTGCCGGTCGTGCTGGCGCTGGTGGTCATGGTAATGCTCGTGCTGGCAATAACGTTTCCGCGCAGGGCGGTGAAAGTGCCAATCGTCGCGGACGTGCCGATCTGCCAGTACACGTTCGCGCCGCGACCGCCACTGCTCATGACAACCTGCGCACCGCTGGCGGTCGTAAGCGTCGTGCCAATCTGGAAGATGAAGATCGCGTTCGGATCGCCGCCATCGTTGAGCGTGAGTGTGGTGGTCAACTGAGCCGACGTGTCAAAACAATAGATGCCCGGAGCGAGCGTGACAGCTCCCGTGGTCACGCCCAGAATCTTACCGCTCAAGTTGTTGGCGGGCAGACACGCCTGCCCTTTGAGATCATTGTAGGCAGTCAGGGCGCTAGCTTCGGCGGGACCGGCGAGAGAGCCCCCGCCTGAGTATATTTGTCCGTTCTGGATCACCCCCGGCGGAAATCCAGTCACCGCAGTTCCGGGGCTGACTCCCACATTGCCGGAGACGACGGTCAAGCCCGTCGAGGTAATGGTTGTGCCAGCCAAGACGGCAAAGCTCGCCGCCGCGCCAAGCGACGGGGCGTGTGGAGGTGCGGCGGAGGTCACGTTGGCGGCAAACTCAGAAGTGTTGTTGGATGCGTCCGTCGCCGTGCCGGTGATCTTGTCGCCAAGCGTTAGAGTAGCCGTGAGCGTGCCGCTGAAGTTGCCGCTTGCGTCGGCGGTGAGCGTACCCAGATAGGTCTGACCCTCGCCGTAACCGCTGCTGTCGTTGTCCGACTTAAAGACTTGTACCGACGCGCTCGCGAAGGTGGTCTGACCGGGCGCACTACCGACATAGCCCGAAATCGTCAGCGTGCTCCCGACCAGCGTCATCGTGGTAAACGCGGGTGTGTCCATGCCGGAGTTGGCGAGCGCGCCGGACTTCGTCCCGTCGTTAATCGTCACGCCGTCGTTAGTCAGATCGATACCGATGCTGGTATTCCCGTATATGGAGTTGGAGAGGATCGCATTGCCCGTGCCCGCCGCAACGGAAACTCCCTTGCCGTTGCCGGAGATAACGTTGCCCGCACCCGCCGCCGTGCCGCCGACCGTATTATTGTTTGCGCCGTTTGCCAGATAGACGCCGGTCGGATTGGCGAGTGCGCCTGTGCCTGTGG